>NZ_JBHJRC010000249.1:0-12280 GCF_042261735.1 Kitasatospora sp. NPDC056327
GCCCGGGAGTGGCCGGGCGGCCGGCGGGCCACCGGTGACGGGCGGGGTGTGCTCCGCCCGTCACCGGGGTGTACTCCCCGCTACTAGGACGGGAGCACGACCGGCGGCCACGTCGGGAGACAGGGGCCGCCGCCGTAGAGCGAGGCGCCGCTGGTCAGGCGGACGGAACCCGCCTTGCGAATGGCGATCTTCTTCATGTCGGTCACCTCCTCTCATCAAGTGCCGGGACGACGGAAGGACCCCGGACGGGACCCGGCCGCACCGGAGCGGGGCCGGGTCCCGTCGGGGACACGTCATCTCTAGCAGGGGAGGAGGGCTGTACTCGATGCCCCGCGAACACATCGGGTCCAGGCCGAGAACTGGTCGCGTACGCCCCCGCGAACAGCCCCGGCCCCCGCGAACACGCGGCCGGTCACCGTGCTGCGCCTCAGAGCAGCGTCGACCAGTACGACCAGAAACGGTTCAGGACCAACAGCGCGATCACCGCCGCCCACAGCACCGGCGGCGCCCAGTGGTAGCGCGCCGCCTCCCGGACCACCGGCCGCAGCCGCGGCCCCACCGGGATCACCCCGGAGCGCAGATTGTGCAGCGTCGTGTACCAGAACAGCGGCACCACCACCGCCCACACCACCATGCAGTACGGGCACAGCGCACCGATCTCGTACAGCGCCCCGTCGATCAGCCAGTGCACGAACACCACCCCGAGCACCGTCCCGGCCTGCAGACCGAGCCAGAACCACCGGCGGTACGCGGCACCCGCCAGCAACCCGGCACCGACCGCCGCCAGCGCGCCGAACGCGGCCAGCCCCAGCAGCGGATTCGGAAAGCCGAACACCTCGGCCTGCGCGGTGCGCATCACCGAACCACAGCTGATCACCGGATTGATGTTGCAGCTCGGAACGTAGGAGGGATCCTCCAGGATCCGGAGCTTGTCGAAGGTCAGCACGGCCGAGGCGGCGAGCCCGACCAGAGCGGCGAACAGCACGAACAACGAGAACCCGCGGCCCGCGCCGACCGGCGCCCGGCCGGCGGCGTCCGGCACGGCGGCAACGGGACGGGGGGAACGGGAGGAGGGCGGCAGAGCGGTCGGTGCGGTCATGGCAGAGCACTCCGAGGAAGAAGAAGGGGCCGGCCCGGCCGTGATTCGGCCGGGCCGGTGGTGCTCACTGCAAGCCCGCGGCCTGCTTCACCTGCGCCGTGAACTGCTCCGGCGTCACCGCACGGTTCCCGCTGAACAGCGTCAGCGGCTTGCCGTCCACCTTCACCGTCGGAGTGCCCGTCACCCCGCTGTCGTTGAACGCGTCCGCGACCTTCTTCGCCCACGGCGCGTACGTCCGGTCCGTGACCGCCTTGACGAACGCGTCCGTCTTCAGCCCCGGCACCTTGTCGGCCAGCTCCAGCAGGTGGTTGACGTCACCGAAACCGTCCTCCCGCTCGTCCGGCTGGTTCGCGTACAGCACGTCGTGGTACGCCTTGAACTTGTCCACGCCCTCGTTCACCGCCGCACCGACCGCCGCCAGCGCGGTGCGCGAACCCCGGCCGCCCAGGTTCTTGTCCAGGAACGCGGCCAGGTGGTACTCGACCTTGACGCCGCCCTCGTCCACCAGCTTCCGGACGGCCTCGCCGTTGGTCGCCTCGAAGGTCTTGCAGACCGGGCAGCGGAAGTCCTCGAACACCTGGAGGGTGTGCGGGGCGTCCGCCTTCCCGTAGGTGATCACCGTGCCGTCCGGACCGGAGGTGTTCGCCGGAACCACCAGCGCGGTCGGCTCCGCGGCCTCGTTCGCCGACGACTTGCCGCCGGCCGTGCTGATCGCCAGCGCCGTACCGCCCGCCAGGGCGAGCACCGCGACGATCGAGACGCCGACCACGATCCGCCGGCGGCGGCCGGCCGCCAGCTTCTCCTGGCGCTGCGCCTCCTGGATGCGCTCACGGGCGCTGATCTTCTGGGCCTGCTTGCGGGAGGGCTTCTGGGTGGGGTGAGCCATGCTCGGTCAACTCCGTGGTGGGGGCGCGCCGCAGGGCGCGCGGGGGTGTCCCGCTCCGGTGCCCGGCGCTGCCGTGCGGGCCGGGCGCCGACCCGTGGGCGCTGCCGGGCGGGCCGGGCGCCGTCGCACGGGGCCGGCGCCGGCACGCGCCGCGGGCGCGTACGGGCCGGAGGGGGGACTGGACGGGAGGCGGAGTCGTGCGCCGGCCGCTGCGAGGCCTTCGGGGACCGTCCCCGTGGGACGGGGCGCCCGTACGAGGGGGCGTTCCCGGTGGTGCCGGGACCGGCCGCCACCGGGGCTTCCGGGCGGCGGGGCGTTCCCCGGGGCCGGGGTGCCGTCGCTCCGGGGGAGCGTCCTCGGGAGGGTTCGTCAGCAGGCGGGCGCGAGCAGCGGCGGGCCGCGGCGCGGCGCCGGGCTCAGCACCACGTCCTCGCGGCGCGGCCGGCGGTGGTCCGGGACCGGCAGCGGAACCCGCAGCACCGGCCGGGCCGGCGCCGGGACCAGCAGGAGGACCAGCGTCCGCAGCGGTGCCGCGACGGCCTGGCGCAGCGCCCGCAGGGCGCGGAGCAGACCGGACAGGGCGGCGTCGCCGAGCCGCAGGCAGGCGGCGGCGGCGAGTGCGATCACCAGGTGCACCAGCAGGAGAAGGGCCTGGGTGGCGGCGGGCGCCAGCCGTCCTGAGTGCCCCAACTGGCCGTAGAGCAGCGACGATCCGTCCACCGAGCCGCCGCCGCAGACCAGCAGGTTCATGCCGCGGGCGGGGAGGTCGCCACCGAGGATCGGGCCACAGGTGGTCTGGCCCAGATTGAAGGTCGTGTTCAGCAGCAGCTCGACCGGGACCATCACGGCCACGATCTGCGAGAGCCGCCGCTCGCCGCCGGCCAGCGTGGCCGCGACCAGGAAGACGACGGCGCTCGCGGCCACCACCAGCGTGAGCGGCAGCGGGCGGCCGGTGATGACGACCTGGCCCAGCGCGGACAGCGGCACGGCGAGCGCGGTGAACACCGCGGCCCGCAGGGCCCTCGTCGCACGGGTGGAGGTCGTCACGCTCGGGAGTATGTCACGACGCTTACACCGGGCACGAGGGTGCGTCCGGGATCGCGGCCGGATCGGTGCACAGGTTGTCCCGCATCGGTCGCGCGTTCGAAGTGCGGGGGTGCGGAGTTCACCGGAGGGATGGGTTTGGTGCGGTGACGGGCGGGTGACGGGTCATCAGCCGCTGACGGGGCGGTGGGACGGTCCGACAATCGGGCGATGGACCATGCCTTTGGTGCGGGGGCGGCCGTGGCCTCCGGGCCGGTGACGCCGCCGCCCGCGCAGCGGCCGTCGGCGGACCGGTCACCGGCGGGACGGTCACCGGCGGGACGGCCGTCGGTGGAGTGGCCGTCGGTGGAGCGGCCGCCGACGGACGGGCCGTCGGTGGAGTGGCCGTGGGCGTCATGGCCCTGGCCCGGACCGTGGTTCCCGCCGCACCCGGAGACGCCCTGCCCGGTGCCGTCCGCCCCGCCCACGTCCGCCCCGCCCACGTCCGCGCCGTCGTCGCCCCCGGCCTCGCCGTCCGCCCCGCCGTCGGGGCCGACCCCGGCCCCGCCGACTCCGGTCGTACCGTCGCCGGACGCACCGTCCGTCTCCCCGTCGGCCGCCCCCGCGCCGGCGTTCTCGCCCACGGCCTCACCGAGCGCCGTACCGGCGCCGGTCGTCCCGCCGGCACCGCCGCCGTCCGCGCACCCGGCGGGGGAGACGCCCCCGGCCGCCTCTCCGCACGCCACCAGGCCCGCGCCCCTCCCGCCCCACAGCCCGATCACGGTGGAGGCGGCCCCGGGCCCGGCGGCCGGACCCCTGCCGTCCCGGGCCTCGCCGAGCCCGCCGGCCCTGCCCCCGCCGCCGGCCCCGCCGGCCCCGCCGGCCGCCCCGGACCAGACGGCCACCCTCGCGGTCGTCGCCGCACCGCCGCCCTCGACCCCGCCGGCCGCCGGGATCGATCCGGCCGCCTGGACGGCCGTGCTCGTCCTCACCGTCCTGGTCCCGGCCGCCCTCGCGGCGGCACTCGGTCACCACCACGCGAACTCCCGGAGCCGCCGATGAACCCCGTCCCCCTGCTGAGTGCCCTCGCGTGCGTGACCCTGGCCGTCGGCGCCCTGGCGCTCGCCCACCGCGTGCGCCCGGCCGTCCCCGACGGCGAACTCCCGCCCGAACCGCACCCCGTGCTCTCCAGCATCGGCTCGGGCCTCCTCTCTGGCTTCATCCTGCTCACCGGCTTCCTGGTCGCCACCGGCTGGGCCGCCCGCACCACCGGCGTCCTCCCGCCCAAGGGGCTCTACTTCGCGGACATCGCCGCGGGGACCGCCGTCCTCCTCTACCCCGCCCTCGCCGGCCTCCCCTTCACCGCCCGCTACACCACCGCGGTGGTCTTCTTCGCCGCCCTCGTCGGCTACACCATGTCCCTCGCCGTCCAGCTGCGCCCGTAGCACCCCCACCCCCACCGCCTCCGCCGGCCGGCCCCGGGCCCGGTCTGCCGCTGCTCGGCCCCGCACGGGAAGTCGGCCCGGCCGACTTCCCGTGCGGACGGGGCGGCGGACCATACTTTGCAAAGAACAGACTTTGCAAAGTTACGAGAGGGCCCACCATTGTGGCTTCTACCTGGCCTTTTTCGCTGTGTACTTTGCAAAGTTTCTGCTTTGCAAAGTATGCAGAGGGGCCCCGTGGGAAGCGCCCGGCCCGCTGGGGCGGGGCGGGGCGGAGGGCGGAGCGGGGGGGGGGGGGGGGGTGGGGGGGGGGGCCCCCCCCCCCCCCCCCGCGCGGGGGTGTGCTTCGGCTCGCCGCAGCAGGGTTCCGTGCGGGCCGGACAGTGCCGGTGCGCACGAGAAGTCGGCCCCGCCGACTTCTCGTGAAGTGACGGCCGGGGGCACCCGTGCAGGAGTGCGCCTCGCGGGGCCCGGTGGGCCGAGGAGGGTGGCGGAATCGAGCCTGCCCGGGGCCGGCCGGGAGGGCTAGCCTGGAGGCGTTTCCGGAGGCCCCAGAAGGGGGTGAAGGCGGATGGCGGGTGACGTGGTCACCGTGGGCGAGGTCGTGCTCGGGCGGATCCGCGCCCAGGCGGAGGTGCTCGCCGGGCTGGACGCGGCGGTGCGCGCCGACGAACCGGACGCGGTGCACCGGATGCGGGTCGCCTGCCGTCGCCTGCGCAGCGCCTTCCGCACCTACCGCGGGCTGCTCGCCCCCGGCGCCACCGACGAACTGGTCGCCGAACTGCGCTGGCTGGCGGCGGCGCTCGGACGGGCCCGCGACCGCGAGGTGCTCGGCGAACGGCTGGCCGCCCGGGCGCGGGAGCTGCCCGAGGAGTGCGGGCCCGAGCAGGTCGCGGCCGAACTGGAGCGCTGGGGGACGGCCGAGCACCGGCGGATCTGGCCGGAGGTGCCGGCCGCCCTGGACAGCCCCCGCCGCCGAGCCCTCGCCGACGGCCTCGCCGCGCTGCTCGCCGACCCGCCCCTGCGCGGCCGGGCCGACCGGCCGGCCGGCCCGGAACTGGCCAGGGTGGCCGCACGGGAACAGCGCCGGACCGCCGAACGGGTGCGGGCCGCCCTCGACGACGGCGACGAACAGGACGTGGCGCTCCACGAGGCACGGAAGGCGGCCAAACGCGCCCGGTATGCGGGGGAGACCGCCCTCCCCGCGGCGGGCCGGGCGGCGGCGAGGTACGTCGAGCGGATGAAGGCCGTCCAGGAGGTGCTCGGCGAGCACCAGGACGCCGTGGTGGCCTCGGCCGCGCTCCGCGAGCAGGCCGGCTCGTCGAGGGAGCCCTTCGGCTACGGCGTGCTCTACGGCCGGCAACTGGCGGAGGCCGAGCGGGCCCGACGCGCGTTGCCCGAGGTCTGGAAGCGGGCCGCCCGGCCCGAGCTGGCGCGCTTCGCCTGACCCGTGCGCCGCGCACGGGCGCGCCGCACGGGGATCAGTCCCCGGCGCTCACTCCCCGGCGCTCACTCCTCGGCGGGGTCGAGCCCGGCGGAGCGGGCGGCCGTGCGCAGCAGCTCCCGCAGCATGACGGTGCTGAGCCGGCCGGTGTTCGTGTTGCGGGGGCTGACGTGGTAGCAGCCGAACAGCTCCAGCGGCGCGCCGCCGTCGCGGGCCGCCAGCGTGACACGGGCGCCGTGGCCGAACAGCGGCCGCGGCCGGGGGAGCACCCAGCCGGCCGCGTCCAGGGCGGGCAGCAGCGACTGCCAGGCGAAGCCGCCGAGGGCCACCACGCTGCGCACGGTGGGCCGGAGGAGTTCGAACTCGCGGGCGATCCACGGGCGGCAGGTGTCGCGCTCGCCGGTGGTGGGCTTGTTCTCGGGCGGGGCGCAGCGGACCGGGTCGGTGATCCGCACGCCGTGCAGGGCCAGGCCGTCGCCATGCCGGACGGACTCGGCGCGGTTGGCGAGGCCCAGCCGGTGCAGGGCGGCGTAGAGGAGGTCGCCGGACGGGTCGCCGGTGAAGATCCGGCCGGTGCGGTTGGCGCCGTGCGCGGCGGGGGCGAGGCCGACCAGGACGAGCGGGGCACCGGGCGGGCCGAAACCGGGGATCGGGCGGGCCCAGTAGTCCCAGTCCAGATAGGCGCGGCGCTTGGTGCGGGCGGTCTCCTCGCGCCACTCGACCAGCCGGGGGCAGGCCCGGCAGCCGGTGACGACCCGGTCGAGCACGGTGAGGTCCGCGGCCCGGGCGGCGGCCTCGGCGGGGTGGCGCGGGTGGTCCGGGTCGTCGGCCGGGTCCGGCGGACCGGCGGGGGTCTGCGGCATGGCGACGATCGTAGGCGCCTGTTGCGGATCACGTCGGGCGGTCGCCGCTTTCCCGGGGAGTGGCCCTGGCAGGGAGGGCCCGAGGGAGCGGACCGGCGGAGCGGGCCCCGGACGGTACCGCCGTGATCCGTGCGCGTTCCGGGCGGGGCCGGGCAGGCGTAGCGTGGAAGCGGTCGGCCGGTGGCCGTCGGCGCGGCCGAGACGGTGACGGCCACGGCTCGCTGCCGCGCGAGGAGGCCGTGATGGTCGTCGATGTGGTGATAGCGGTCGTCGTCGCCGTACTGCTGGTGACGGCCGTGGTGGCCGGGCTGAGCGTGCGGGTGGTGCAGCAGTTCCAGCGGGGAGTGGTGTTCCGGTTCGGCCGGGTGCGCGAGGAGGTGCGGGAGCCGGGGCTCGTCGCCCTGGTGCCGATCGCGGACCGGATGCGCCGGGTGAACGTGCAGATCGTGACGCTGCCGATCCCGGCCCAGGAGGGCATCACCCGGGACAACGTGACCGTGCGGGTGGACGCCGTCGTGTACTTCCGGGTGCTGGATCCGGTGAAGGCGATCATCAACGTGCAGGACTACGACTTCGCGATCTCCCAGGTCGCGCAGACCTCGCTGCGGTCGATCATCGGCAAGAGCGAACTGGACGACCTGCTGGCGAACCGCGAACCGATCAACCAGGGCCTGGAGCTGATGATCGACAGTCCGGCGCTGAGCTGGGGCATCGAGATCGACCGGGTGGAGATCAAGGACGTCGCCCTGCCGGAGGCGATGAAGCGCTCGATGTCCCGCCAGGCGGAGGCCGAGCGGGAGCGGCGGGCCCGGATCATCACGGCGGACGGCGAGTACCAGGCGTCCGCGCGGCTGTCGGAGGCGGCCTCGGTGATGAGCGCGACCCCGGCGGCGCTGCAACTGCGCCTGCTGCAGACGGTGGTGGAGGTCGCCGCGGAGAAGAACTCGACGCTGGTACTGCCGTTCCCGGTGGAGCTGCTGCGGTTCCTGGACAGCGCGGCCGACGCCCAGCAGCGCGCCGCGGGCCGTGACGGCGAGCGTGGTGGGGATGGGAACCGGGACGGCGGGAGGCGTGACGGCGGGGACCGGAGCGATGCCGGTGCGCCCGGGGCGGAAGCGGAGCAGGCCGAGGAGCCCGAGGCCGCGGAGCCACCGCCGCTCCCCGGCGTCGGGCAACTGGAACTGCCGCCGCTGGAGGAGCTGTTGAACCACACCCCGCTCGATCCGCCGGCCGCCCCCGGGAGCCGGGAGGAGACGCGCTGACGGGCCCGGTGGCGGGGCTTCCGGCACCGGACCACGATGGAGAGGTGGGCGGGGCAGGCACATCAGGAGGCCGATCATGACCAGTGCGGGCGACATCATGCACCGGGGAGCCGAGTGCGTCCGCGAGCACGAGACGCTCGCCACCGCGGCCCGGATCATGAAGGAACGCGGCGTCGGGGCACTGCCGATCTGCGGTGAGCGGCAGAAGCTCCTGGGCATCCTCACCGACCGCGACATCGTGCTGAGGTGCGTCGCCGACGGCCTCGACCCGGACCGGGTGACGGCGGGCGAGCTGGCCCGGGGCCGGCCGATGACGGTGGAGTCGGACGAGGACGTCGAGCAGGTGCTGCGGGTGATGGAGCAGTACCGGGTGCGCAGGCTGCCGGTGATCAACCACCCGGAGCACGAGCTGGTCGGCATGATCAGCGAGGCGGACATCGCCCGGGGCATGCCGCAGGCACGGCTGGCGGAGTTCGTGACGGCGGTCTGCGCCGAGGAGTCGCCGCGCTCGAAGGAGGTGCTGGAGACGCCACAGGGCGTGTGAGCGGAAACCTCCCGCGGAACGTGCGGTCCGTGACCCCCGGGTCGGCGCGTGGTGATCGACCGGGTGGTGCGTACGAGGTGCGCGCCACCCGGTCCCGTCGTCTGTGGAGAGGATCACCACCCCATGCAGCACCCCGGACTCGACCGGCGCACGTTCCTGGGCACGGCCGCAGTGGCCGGCGCCGGACTGGTCACGGCGACCGCGGCCCTTCCCGCCGCGGCCACCGAACCGGCGGCCGCCGCCGAACCGACCGCTGCCGCCGAACCGGTCGCGACCGCCGGGTCGGGCACCGCGCCGACCGCCGGCCGGCCGTCCGCGACCGACACCGTGTACCGCTGGTTCGGCACCGCGGGCTGGCGGATCGACCACGGTGCCCGCACCGTGCTGTTCGACCCGTACCTGACCCGCTTCGACACCGGCCTCCACAGCGGCACCTTCAGCGAGCGGACCGCGCTGAGGGTCGACACCGGGCTGGTCGACGCGCACGTCGGCCGCCCGGAGCTGGTCCTGGTCAGCCACAGCCACTGGGACCACGTCAACGACGTCCCGCACATCGCCCGCACCAACGGGGCGACCGTGGTCGGCACCGAGACCACCTACCACCTGCTGCGCGCCTGGGGCGTGCCGGCTTCGCAGCTGGTGGTGGTCCGGGGCGGCGAGGTGCTGGACTTCGGCGACGGCCTGGTGGTGGAGGCGGTGGCGAGCCGGCACAGCCGCAACGCCCACCACCAGTACTTCGCGCCCGGCACCCTGCACTCGGCGCCGGCCCGGCCGCCCGAGACGATCGGTGATCTGGTGGAGGGCGACACCCTGGCCTTCCAGGTGTCGCTCGCGGGCGGGCCGGCGGCCTTCCTCATGGGGGCGAGCGACTTCGCGGAGCGCGAGCTGGCCGGACTGAGGCCGGACGTCGCGATGGTGGCGGTGCCCGGCAGCACCGCCACCCACCGGTACGTGGCGCGGCTGCTGACGGCGCTCGGCCGGCCGCGCACGGTGGTGCCGGTGCACTGGGACACGTTCGAGACCGAGCTGGTCAACCCCGTCCGCCCGGACGCGGACCTCGGCGCGTTCCTCGCCCAGGTCCGCCAGGCCGCACCGGGCACCAGGGTGGTCGTGCCGGACTACCTGACGCCGCGCACCTTCCGCTAGCCGCCAACGACGGCGGCGCCAACGACGGCGGCGCCAACGACGGCGGCGCCAACGACGGCCGTGGCCGTGGGCCGCCGCCGTCGCCGGGCTCCCGCTCCGGGTGGTCCGGGCCCGGGAGAACCGGGTGCTCCGAGCTGCACACTTTGCAAAGTCGGGACTTTGCAAAGTACGGAGAACGGGCGGCCGGAAGGGCTGCGAAGGCCTCGGCGCAAGGAATCCTCCGGTTGGACTTTGCAAAGTACGTACTTTGCAAAGTCCAACCGGGGGACCGGTCCGGCGGGCCGTCAGTGCCCGCCGACGAGTTCGCCGGAGAGCCGGCCGTGCAGGGCGGCACTGGGGTCGTTGAGGCCGGTGATCCGGACGGTCTTCCCGCGCTGGGCGTACCTGGCCGTGACGGTGTCCAGGGCCGCGACGGAGGAGGCGTCCCAGACGTGTGCGGCGCTGAGGTCGACGACGATCTCGGCGGGGTCGTTCGCGTAGTCGAACCGGCCGATCAGCTCGTTGGCCGAGGCGAAGAACAGTTCGCCGGTCACCGCGTAGACGACCTGTGCGCCGTCGGGGGAGGTCACGGCGGTGACGTCCGCGTGGCGGGCGACGCGCTTGGCGAAGACGGCCATCGCGGTCAGGGAGCCGACCACGACCCCGACGGCGAGGTTGTGGGTGGCGACCACGCAGACGACCGTGATCACCATGACGGCGATCTCGCCCGCGGGCATCCGCCGCAGCGTGCCGGGTGCGACGGAGTGCCAGTCGAAGGTCGCGAAGCAGACCATCACCATGACGGCGACCAGCGCGGCCATCGGGATCTCGGAGACGACGGGCCCGAAGGCGATGCAGAGCACCATCAGGAAGGCCCCCGCCAGGAAGGTGGAGAGCCGGGTGCGGGCGCCGGAGACCTTCACGTTGATCATGGTCTGGCCGATCATCGCGCAGCCGCCCATGCCGCCGAAGAACCCCGTGACGATGTTGGCGACGCCCTGGCCGACCGCCTCGCGCCGCTTGTCCGACGGGGTGTCCGTGATGTCGTCGACCAGCTTCGCGGTCATCAGCGACTCCATCAGGCCGACCATCGCCATCGCCAGCGCGTACGGCGCGATCGTCGTCAGCGTCTCCGGGGTGAAGGGCACGTCAGGCAGACCGGGGACCGGCAGCGAGGACGGCAGCGCCCCCTTGTCCCCGACGGTCGGCACCGCGATCGCGGCCCCGAGCGTGATCGCGGTGAGGACGGCGATCGACACCAACGGCGCCGGCACCACCGAGGTGACCTTCGGGAACAGCACCAGCAGCACCAGACCACCGGCGAACAGCGGGTACACCGCCCACGGCACGTGGCCGAGCTCGGGCAGCTGCGCCAGGAAGACCAGGATCGCCAGGGAGTTCACGAAGCCGACCATCACGCTGCGCGGCACGAAGCGCATCAGCCGGGCCACACCGAGCGCGCCCAGCACGATCTGGAACACCCCGGCCAGGATGACGGCGGCGACGAGGTGGCCGAAGCCGTGCTCGCGGTTGAGCGGCCCGATCACCAGGGCCACCGCGCCCGTGGCGGCCGAGATCATGGCCCGGCGCCCGCCGACGACCGCGATGGTCACGGCCATCGTGAAGGAGGCGAACAGCCCGATCTTCGGGTCGACCCCGGCGATCACGGAGAAGGAGATCGCCTCCGGTACGAGGGCGAGCGCCACCACGAGTCCGGCCAGCACCTCGGTGCGCCAGACCTTGGGGTCGGACACCCAGTCGGGCAGGAGACCGCCGGGGCGGGCGGGCCGGGACGCGGCGGACACCGGTCGCGAGGGGGGAGAGGACAAGGAGCGGACCTGTCGTGCTCGGGCACGTCCGGGTGCACACCGGGCGCGCGGAGGAAGGTACGGAGTGTGGAGGGCACCCCGTCGACGGCGCGGCGGCGGGCCGGGCCGGACACGCGGAGGGACGGAGCGGGGCCCGCGCGACGGCGCGGGCCGGTCTCACGCCCGGGGGAGGGGCGTCACGGCGGGCAGGCGGCGGCGCCGGGCGACCTGGGCTCGCGCACGCTCGTCTCCTACGGGAATCGGATCTTCACCCCGGGGGCGGCATCGGCCCCGGTCCACCGGACCGCCGGGCGGCGGCACGCCACCAGGCCGCCCGCAACTCTACCCGCCGGCGCCCGCGGCCCGTCCCGCGGGACGAGAGCGCGACGAGAGCGCGACGAGGCCGGGCCGGCACACGGGCCCGGCCGGGGCACGGAGCGGGGCCAGGGCCGGCGTACGGGGCCGGGACGCGGGCCGGCCGGTAGCACTGAGGCCGGTGGTGCGAAGGCCGGCAGCCCGAAGGCCGCGACCGGCCGAGGGACCGGCGCTCAGGCCAGGGCGTAGACCGCGGTGGCGTGGGCGGCCGGCTCCTCCTCGCCCTCGGCGGTGAGGAGGATGTCGAGGAAGGCGATCCGCCGGCCCAGCTTGGTGACCCGCGCGGTCACCAGGACGTCCCGCCCGGTGACCGCGCGCTGGAAGGCGGTGGACTGCTGGACGGTGGTCATCGGCCCGAAACCGCCCCGGGCCGCGGACACCGCGATCACGCTCGCGGTGTCTGGTCGGC
>NZ_JBHJRC010000250.1:0-12267 GCF_042261735.1 Kitasatospora sp. NPDC056327
GAGGGCGGCCCGCCACCGGCGCGCCGCCCGCTGCGTCCGGGGGCGGGCGGGCCGCCCCCGGCGGGCGCGTCAGGCGCCCGGGAACACCTCGCGCAGCAGCGGGTCCGGCAGGCCGCGCTTGCCCCACTCGCGCGGGTAGCCGAGCGACACCTCCTCGAACGGGACCCCGTCGTAGCTGGTCCGCCGGGGGATGTGCAGGTGTCCGTAGATCATCGTGGCGGTGTTGAACCGGGTGTGCCAGTCCGCGGTCAGCTCGGTGCCGCACCACTGCGCGAACTCGGGGTACCAGAGGATCTCGGTCGGCTGCCGGACCAGCGGGTAGTGGTTGACCAGCACCAGCGGCAGCTCCGGGTCGTGCTCGGTGAGCCGCTTCCCGGTCAGCCGGACCCGTTCGCGGCACCAGGAGTCGCGGTCCGGGTACGGGTCGGGGTGCAGGAAGCGCTCGTCGGCGCAGACCACACCGGTCGCGTAGGCGGCGGCCAGCGACTCCTCCTTGGTGCTGGTGCCGGGGGCCCGGAAGGAGTAGTCGTACAGCAGGAACAGCGGGGCGACCGCGACCGGTCCGCCCGCGCCGGTCCACACCGGGTACGGGTCCTCGGGGGTGACCACGCCGAGGTCGCGGCAGATCGTCAGCAGGTGCTCGTAGCGCTCGACGCCGCGCAGCTGGACCGGGTCGTTGGGGTGGGTCCACAGCTCGTGGTTGCCGGGCGCCCAGATCACCTTGGCGAAGCGCTCGGCCAGCAGGCCCAGGGCCCAGCGGATGGTGGTGGTGGACTCGGCCACGTCCCCGGCCACGATCAGCCAGTCGTCCGGTGACCCGGGCCTCAGCTGTTCGACCAGGTCGCGGTTCTGCTGGTACGAGACGTGCAGGTCGCTCACCGCGAGCAGCCGGCCCCCGGTCCCTGCCCGTCCCGTGCCGTCCGCGTGGTCGTCACCGGTCATGTCGGCCCCCCAGGTGGTCGTCCCTGTCGTCCCTGCTGTCCCGGCCACAGTACCGGGGGTCCGGCGGCCGGAACACGGCGTTCGGTTCTCCGGGCGGTGACACGACCCTTGACAGGGCGTCATGTCCGCGCCAGCTTTGGGGCACCCCCACACCGAGAGGTCTCTCATGAAGAAGCCGCTCATAGGCCTGTCCGTCGCGCTCCTCACCGCCGGGGCGACCGCCCTGGCCGGAGCTCCCGTCGCGATCGCGGCCCCGAGCACCGGCGCGGCCACCGCCGCCGCCTCGACCGGCACCGTGGAGTCCCCACAGGCCGGGCAGCTCGCCGCGGTCACCTTCGCGGGCACCGTGGCGCTCAGCAACTGTTCCGGCTCGCTGATCCGCTTCCCCGCCTCCACCGCCAACGACCCGGCGCTGGTGCTCTCCAACGGCCACTGCCTGGAGAACGGCATGCCCGGCGCCGGCCAGGTGGTCGTCAACCAGGCCTCCAGCCGCACCTTCACCCTGCTGAACGCGAGCGGCGGAACGGCCGCCACCCTGCGGGCCAGCAAGCTGGTCTACGGGACCATGACCGACACCGACGTGTCGATCTACCAGCTGAACACCACCTACGCCGCCATCCAGTCGAGCTCCGGCATAGCCCCGCTGACCGTCGCGGCGACCCACCCGGTCCAGGGCACCTCGATCAAGGTCCCCTCCGGGTACTGGAAGCGGATCTACTCCTGCTCGGTCGACGGCTTCGCCTACCGGCTGAAGGAGTCGAACTGGACCTTCAAGGACTCGCTCCGCTACACGTCCAGCTGCAACGTCATCGGCGGCACCTCGGGCTCGCCGGTCGTCGACGCCAACAGCGGGCAGGTCGTCGCCGTGAACAACACCATCAACGAGAGCGGCCAGCGCTGCACCCTGAACAACCCGTGCGAGGTGGACCAGAACGGGGCCGTGACGGTCCGCCGGGGCATCGGCTACGCCCAGCAGACGTACACCATCCCCGCCTGTTTCACCACCGGGAACAGGCTCGACCTCACCAAGGCCGGCTGCACCCTGCCGCGCCCCTGACCGGCACGTTCGCACCGATGGGCCATCCGCGTCCGGCGGGTGGCCCATTCGGCCGTCTACCGGACGGCCGGTCCGTCCGGCGGCCGCGCGCCGGCTGCCGGAGAGTACGGACCACAGCACCGCCCAGTTCCGTTGACCCGATGGAGAGTTGATGACCACCTCGATCAGAAGGCTGCTGGTCGCCGTTCTGCTGATACCGCTGCTGGGCCTCGGCCTGGCCCCGACCGCGCTCGCCGCGGGGACGGCCGGCACCGCCGCGCCGGGCCCCGGCGCCCTCTCGCCCGCGGACGACCCGAAGCTCGACATCAAGGGCCGCCTGGCGTCGATCCCCGGAATGACCGTCACCGAGGAGCAGCCCACCACCACCGGGCACCGCTACTTCCTGCTCACCTACACCCAGCCGGTCGACCACAACCGGCCCTGGCTGGGCACCTTCCAGCAGCGGCTCAGCGTGCTGCACCGCGGCTTCGACCGGCCGACCGTCTTCTTCACCAACGGCTACGCGCTGCGCACCGCGCCCAGCCGCACCGAGCCGGCCCGGCTGGTCGACGGCAACCAGGTCTCCATCGAGTACCGCTACTTCTCGCCGTCCCGGCCCGAGCCCGCGGACTGGAGCAAGGCCGGCATCAAGCAGGCGGCCACCGACGCACACCGGCTGATCACCGCGCTGAAGCGGATCTACCGGGAGGAGTGGCTGTCCACCGGCGGCTCCAAGGGCGGCATGTCCTCCACCTTCCACCGCCGCTTCTTCCCGGACGACGTGGACGGCACCATCGCCTACGTCGCGCCGAACGACGTCAACGACCGCGAGGACTCCGCGTACAGCCGCTTCTTCGAGAACGTCGGCACCCCCGAGTGCCGGGCGCTGCTGACCGGCACCCAGCGCGAGCTGCTGGCCCGCCGCGACCGGCTGGGGGCCCGCTACGCCGCCGACAACGCCGCCGCCGGTTCCACCTTCACCACCGTCGGCAGCGCCGACCGGGCGTACGAGCTCGCGGTGCTGGACTCGGTCTGGGCGTTCTGGCAGTACAGCCTGGAGGCCGACTGCGTGAAGGTCCCGGGCGCCGCCGGCACCGACGACGCGCTGTACTCCTGGCTCGACGCGCAGGTCGGCATCACCGGCAACAGCGACAAGGCGCTCGCCGGGTACACCGCCTACTACTACCAGGCCGGCACCGAGCTGGGCGCGCCGTTCTTCGACGTCTCGCACCTCGACGGCCTGCTGCACTACGACTACAAGGAGCTGTACGCGCCGCGCACCTACGTGCCGCGGAACATCCCGATGCGGTTCGACCCGTCGGCGATGCGCGACATCGACCGCTGGGTGCGGAACTCGGCCGAGCGGATCATCTACGTCTACGGCCAGAACGACCCGTGGGGTGCCGAGCCGTTCCGCCTCGGGTGGGGCAGCGAGGACAGCTACGTGTACACCGTGCCCGGTGGCAACCACGGCTCGAACATCGCCCGGCTGCCGGCCGCCGAGTCGGCGGCGGCCACCGCCAAGGTGCTGGAGTGGGCCGGGCTCGGCTCCGAGGCCGCCCGCACGCTGACCGGCCAGTACCAGGTGCCGCCGATCGGCCCGCTGGACGAGGTGGGGCTGCAGCAGGACCGCGTCCGGCTGTGATCCGTCGGCCGTGACCCGTCGGCCGTGACCCGTCGGCTGTGGTCCGTCGGCCGTGACCCGCTGCCGCACGGCGCGAGGGCCGCCCGCCTGCCGGGCGGCCCTTCGCCGTGTCCGGGGTGCCGTGCGCCGGGTCCGGCCTTTCCCCGTGACCGGCCTTTCCCCGTGACCGGGCTTCCCCTGCGGCCGGACGCCCCCGTCACGGCCGGGGTGCGGGTCCGGTGCCCGCGCATTCCGCGCGCCCCCTGCCCGAAGCAGTGAATCAGTGCTTCAATTCTTTGCATGGCCTACCGACGCACCCCCGCCGTGCAAGCCCGCCAGGACGCCCAGCGCGAGGCGGTGCTCCAGGCCGCGGTCGGCCTGCTGGCCGAGCGCGGCTACGGCGGGTGCAGCATGGCGGCCGTCGCCGAACGGGCCGGGATCGCCACCGGCTCGGTCTACCGGCACTTCAGCGACAAGGCCGAGCTCTCGGTCGAACTCTTCCGCCGGGTGGTCACCCGGGAGGTCGCCGCCGTGCACGGGGCCGTCGCCCGGCACGACACCCCCCGCGAACGGATCGCGGCCGTCGTCGAGACCTTCGCCGCCCGCGCCCTGCGCGCCCCCCGGCTCGCCCACGCCCTGCTGGTCGAACCGGCCGACACCGTGGTGGACGCCGAACGCCTGGTCTTCCGCCGCACCTTCCGCGACGTGCTCGCCGCCGAGATCGCCGCCGCCCTCGCCGCCGGTCAGGTCCCGCCCCAGGACCCGCAGCTGACCGCCGCCGCGATCGTCGGCGCGACCGCCGAGGCGCTCACCGGCCCGCTCGCCGCGGTACCCCCGCCCGACCGCCGGACCGCGCCGGACGCGGTGGTCCCCGCCCTGGTCTCCTTCACCCTGCGATCCCTCGGAGGACGCGATGACAGCGACGCATGAGGTCACCAACCAGGTCCCGCTGCCGTACGGACACGACACCGCCGCCGACCCCGCGCTGCTCGCCGCGCTGCACCGGGCCGGTGCCGGCTGGGCCGAGCCGGGGCTGCACGCGCTCGGCCGGCTGGCCGGCTCCGAACAGGCCGCCGAGTGGGGCCGGCTGGCCAACGAGAACCCGCCGGTGCTGCGCACCCACGACCGCTTCGGCCACCGGATCGACGAGGTCGAGTTCCACCCCGCCTGGCACGAGCTGATGCGCACCGCCGTCGGCCACGGCCTGCACGCGGCCCCCTGGCGGGACGACCGCCCCGGCGCCCACACCGCCCGGGCCGCGGGCTTCTACGTCTGGGGCCAGGTCGAGGCCGGCCACACCTGCCCCGTCTCGATGACCTACGCCGCCGTCGCCGCCCTGCGCACCACCCCCGCGCTGGCCGCCGAGTACGAGCCGCTGCTCGCCGCCACCGAGTACGACTTCGGCCTGCGCGAGCCGCACGGCAAGCGCGGCCTGATCGCCGGCATGTCGATGACCGAGAAGCAGGGCGGCTCGGACGTCCGCACCAACACCACCACCGCCGTGCCGCGGCCGGACGGCAGTTACCGGCTCACCGGGCACAAGTGGTTCACCTCGGCGCCGATGTCCGACCTCTTCCTCACCCTCGCCCAGGCGCCCGGCGGGCTCAGCTGCTTCCTGCTGCCGCGCGTCCTGCCGGACGGCACCCGCAACCGGCTGCGCCTCCAGCGGCTCAAGGACAAGCTCGGCAACAGGTCCAACGCCTCCGCCGAGATCGAGTACGACGAGGCCTACGGGCTGCTGGTCGGCGAGGAGGGCCGGGGCGTGCGGACCATCATCGAGATGGTCAACACGACCCGGCTGGACTGCACCGTCGGCGCCGCCTCCGGCATGCGGCTAGGCGCCACCCGGGCCGTCCAGCACGCCCTGCACCGGCGGGCCTTCGGCCGCGCGCTGGTCGACCAGCCGTTGATGCGCAACGTGCTCGCCGACCTGGTCGTCGAGTCCGAGGCGGCCACCACCGTGGCGATGCGGCTCGCCCGGGCCACCGACGCCGCGCTCGCCGGGGACGAACGGGAGGCGCTGGTGCGCCGGCTCGGCCTGGCGGTCGCCAAGTACTGGGTCTGCAAGCGCGGCCCGGCGCACGCCGCCGAGGCGCTGGAGTGCCTGGGCGGCAACGGCTACGTCGAGGAGTCCGGCATGCCCCGGCTCTACCGTGAGGCGCCGCTGGTCTCGATCTGGGAGGGCTCCGGCAACGTCGCGGCCCTGGACGCGCTGCGCGCGATGACCAGGAACCCCGAGACCGTCGACGCCCTGCTCGGCGAGCTGGACGCCGCCGCGGGTGCCGACCGGCGACTGGACGCGGCGGTCGCGGGCCTTCGCAAGCAGCTCGCCGACCTCGACGGGTTGGAGTTCCGCACCCGCCGGCTGGTCGAGGCGATGGCGCTGGCCTTCCAGGGCTCGCTGCTCGTTCGGTACGGGCACCCGGCGGTGGCCGACGCGTTCTGCGCCTCCCGGCTGGGCGGCGACCACGGCGGGGCCTTCGGCACCCTGCCGCCCGGTCCGGACGTCGAGGCGATCATCGACCGCGCCAGGCCGGTGCCGGCCGGCTGAGCGCACCGCGGCTCGCGCAGTTCCCGCACGCCGCCGTCGCCCGTCGTCCCTCTCCCGTTCGTCCCGGTCGCGTGGTCCAGGAGTACCGTCGGAGCGGCCGGACAGGGCGAGGGACCGCGACGAGGCGACGGAGACCGGACACCATGGACGTCACAGCTGCTGATCCGGACACCGGGCCGGACCTCCCGGACCTCCCGGGCACCCCGGGCACCCCGGGCACCCCGGACCTCGGGGGCACCCCGGGCACCCTGGACACCCTGGACCGCCGGCTGGTCTGCGCGCTCCAGGTGAACGGCCGGGCCGGGGCCGGGCGGATCGCCGAGGTGCTCGGCATCTCCCCGCGCACCGTCACCCGCCGGCTCACCCGGCTCCAGGGGACCGGCCTGGTCCGGGTGGTCCGGACGCCCGCCACCGGGGACGCCGGGGTCGGCGCGCTGCTGCTGCGGATCCGGGTGCTGAGCGGGAGCGCCGGGGGTGTCGCCGAGGCCTTCGCGGAGCGGCCGGACGTGCCGTCCGTCGATGTCATGCTCGGCGGCCGGGAGGTCGGCGCGGTGATGCTCGGCGCGGTGACGAGCGGCACGGTGCTGCCCGGTGCGGTGCTCGGTGCGGCGGGCGACCGGGACGGCGACCGGCCGCCGTCCGGGGAGCCGCCCGGGACCGCCGCCCTCACCGGGACCACCGTCCACGCGGTGCTGCACGCGTTCGCGGACGCCGGCCGGTGGCGCTCCGGCGATCTGGACGAGGCCGAGGCGGCCGCGCTCGCCGACCCGCCGCCGCCCGGGGACGGCCGGGGGAGCGTGCCGCCGGGTGGTCCGGGCGGCCCCGTGGGAGCGGGAGGTCCGGACGAGCTGGACCGCGGGCTGCTGGCGCGGCTCGGCGAGGACGCCCGGCAGTCCCACGCGATGCTCGCGGCGGCGGTCGGCACCCCCGAGTCCACCGTCCGGCGCCGGCTGCACCGGCTGGACGAGGCGGGGCTGCTGCGCACCCGGGTCACCGTCGACCCGCGGCTGCTGGGCCTGGCCGTCGACGCCAGGCTCTGGCTGGACGTGCCGCCGGGCCGGCTCGCCGCGGTCGGCGCGGCGCTGGCCCGGCATCCGCGGGTGCACGGCGTCTTCGCGACCAGTGGGCCGGCCAACCTGATGGCGGCGGTGTACTGCCCCGACCACGGCGGGCTCTACCGGTTCGTCACCGGCACGCTCGGCCCGCTCGGCGTGGACCGCGCGGAGACCGCGATCGTCGGGCGGACGGTCAAACGGGCGGGTGTGCCGCGGCGGGCGCCCGGTCCGGTGGCCGGGCCGGGCACCGACCGGGTGTGAGCCCCCCGGAGGCCGCACGCCCCGCGGCCGGGCCCCCGCGGCGGCACACCCGGTTGCCGGGCACCCCGCGGCGGGCCGTCACCGGGACATGCGGCGCAGCACGGTGAACTGCAGGACGGCGAACACGGCCACGGTGGCGGCCTGGAACGGGATCCAGACGTGGCCGGCGGTGGTCGGCGAGAACCACAGCTCCATCGCCACCAGGCTGAGCACCGCCCACGCCAGGTTGATGTCGATCACCGCCCGCACGCCGGGCCGGGGCGGCTCCGGACGGGCGGCCAGCAGGCCGACCGCGAGGCCGTACACCGCGAGCACGGCGCCGAGTTCGACGAGGGTCGGGCGCCCGACGCCGAGCAGTTCCCCGAGCGGGCCGGGGAAGGCCAGGTAGGCGAGCCCGTTGCCGCCGCTGACCACGGCGTCCAGGGCGAGGAGGCCGCGCAGCGCCCTCCGGGAGGCGGGGGCGGTCCGGGGGGCGGTGGCGAGGGAGTGTGCGGACACGGCGGATCGGCCTCCGGGGGCGGGGTGGGAGCCCGGTCGGCGGTGCGCCGCCGGGTGGGCACCACTGTGCCGGGGGCCGCCCGGGGCGTCGATTACCTCCGGGGTCATGCCGGGTGCCCCGGGGCCGTGCCCGGACGGACCGCGGCGCACCGCGGCGGGGGCCGGTGTCCTCAGCGCTCCGGGCCCACGGCGGCCTGCAGGAAGGCGACCGTCTCCGCGTCGGCGGGGAGGAAGGTCTCCATGGCCAGCTCGGAGACGGTCACGTCCATCGGCGTGTTGAAGGTGGTGATCGTCGAGAGGAAGGACAGCACCCGACCCTCGAACGCGATCCGCAGCGGCAGTGCGAACGGGAACAGCTCGGTGACGTCCTCCCCGGTCTCCTCCGCCGCCGTGCCGGGCGGCTCGGGGTAGGCCCGGACCTCCTCCAGCAGTGCGCGCAGCGGCTCCGAGCGGACCAGTCCGGTCTGCAGCTCCATCCGCTCCAGGAGGTGCCGCCGCCACTGCCGCAGGTTCACGATCCGCGGCGCGAGGCCCTCCGGGTGCAGGGTGATCCGCATCGCGTTGAGCGGCGGCTCCAGGAGGTGCGGGGGGATCCCGGAGAGCAGCAGGCCGAGCGCCCGGTTGGCCGCGAGCACCTGGAAGGTGCCGTCGACGACCAGGGCCGGGTAGGGGTCGTGCGAGGCGAGCAGCCGCTCCATGCCGGAGCGCAGGGCGGCCATCGCGGGGTCGTCCAGCCGCTTCTCCGGGTAGTGCGGCGCGTACCCGGCGGCCAGCAGCAGCGCGTTGCGTTCCCGCACCGGGACGCCGAGGTGCTCGGCGAGCCGGAGCACCATCTCCCGGCTGGGCCGGGCGCGGCCGTTCTCGATGAAGCTGATGTGCCGGGCCGAGGAGTCGGCCAGCAGGGCCAGCTGCAGCTGGCTGAGCCGGCGCCGCTCCCGCCAGCCGCGCAGCAGCACGCCCACGCCGGTGCCGGTGCCCGGGCCCATCCCCGCCATGATCGTCATGGCGGGGACAGTACTACCGGTGCCGCCGGGGCGGCAGGCCCGCCGCCGGGGCGGCCCGCCGGGCCGGCGCGGGGTCGCCGGCAGCGGGCGCGGGTGTCAGGCGCCGGTGGTCGAGCCGGGCCGAACGATCATCAGCACCACGACGACCGCCCAGAGCAGGTTGAACACGCCCGCGGTCATCGGCAGCGGCTTCAGCCCCCGGACGGCCTTGCCGTGGCCCTCCGTACCGGCCTCCAGGGCGAGCGCGTCCACCGCGGCCTGCTGTCCGGGCAGTACGAACAGCAGCAGGGCCAGGGCGGCGATCGCGGTCAGCACCATCGAGGCGATCATCCAGGACTGCCCGAGCACGTCCATCACCTGGGCGAGGCCGAAGCCGAGCAGCGGCACGGCGAGCCCGAGCATGGCGTAGACCTGGGTGATCCGGTGCAGCAGCCGCAGCATGCCGGCGTCGGCGGCCTGCTCGGGCCCGCCCGCCAGCGCGGCCGCCGCCCGCCGCGGGAACATGCTGACGGCCACGGCCACCGGGCCGATGAACAGCACCGAGGCGAGGACGTGCAGGCTCAGCAGGAACTTGGCCATGGCGGGGCACCCTTGTGACTCAACGGGGGCGGCCCGTCGGCGGTCGCGGCGCGGGCAGCCGGGGCGGACGGTTCTCCTCGCCCCGCCCAGGACGCTAACACCGCTTATCCGACCGGACCCCATCGGCCGGTCGTCACCCGGTCGGGCCCCGCAGCGCGCCCAGCTCCACCGCCCTCGGCACCGCCCCGCAGACCGCGGCGACGGCCGCGCCGTGCGCCCGGTCCGTCCAGTCGAGCAGGTGCAGCCCCTCGAAACCGCTGAGCAGCGGCCGGCCGCCGGGCAGGTCGAGCGGGAGCGCGGAGAGGTCGACGGCGGCGAGGCCGTCCAGGCTGGTGCGGCCGATCTTGATCAGCGCCTCCTTGCGGACCCAGAGCCGAAGGAAGGCCCGCGCCGGGTCGGCGTGCTCCCGGACCTGCCGCAGCTCCTCCGGGGCGAGCACCCGGGGGGCGACGTCGAGCAGGGTGCCGCCACGGTCGGTCAGCTCGACGTCGACGCCGATCGGACGGTGTCCGGCGGCGGCGGCGACCACGCCCCTGGTGTGGGACAGGCTGACCGACACCGCGGGGTGGTCGGGCAGGTAGGGCTTGCCGTGGTCGGCCTTGCCGCAGTCGGGGCAGTGCTGGGCGAGCGTCAGCGCGGTGGCCGGGACGCCGAGCAGGTCGGCGGCGCAGAGCCGGACCAGCACGTGCGCGGCGACGAAGTCGACCCGCCCCGACTCGTGGCGGAACCGGGCGGCCCGCTCCTTCTCGCCGGCGGTGAGCAGGTGCTCCCCGGCCTCGGGGTGGCGCAGCACGTCGGCGCTCGCGGCGACGGTGGCGATCGCGTCGGACGCCGCGCCCGGGGGAGTCGTGTCCGAGGAGGTCGTACCCGAGGAAGTCATGACCCCAACCTATCGGCGCGGCGGGCGGCGCGGGAGGACACGGCGATCTCGTCCGCCCGGAGGATCCGGGCACCGAAGCTGACGGCCTATAAGGTATGGTTCGTCCGATTTCATATTGAATATCCCGAATTCATGGATTCCCTGTGGATCGACCGGGATGTTCCAGGATCAACCGGAACGCGGCAGGCGTCGCCCCGCCTGTCCTTCTCGCTGTGCGGAGGAACGTGTCGATGAGTCAGGGAACCGGTGCGCCGGGTCACAGAAGAAGTGCCGTGGTGCGGCCGCCGGCTCCCCGGGGCCGTCACGCCGTCCGGGTCGCGGTGGCGACCGCCGTCGCCGTGCTGCCGCTGGCGGCCGTGCTGACGGTCGGTTCGGCCGCACCCCTCGCACCGCCGCTGGGCGCGTGCACCGGGCCGGACTGCCCGGCCACCTGGCCGCCGCCGAACAACGGCGACTTCACCGGCCGGGACGCCAGCATCACCGTCTTCACCGGCGGCAACTACACCGTCAACGCCCGGGCGGCCGAGGCCGAGGGCAAGATCGTCGCGCTCGGGGACTTCACCATCGACAGGAGCGAGGGCGGCGGCATCTTCAACGCCGGTGTCGTCGGCGTCGGTTCGCGGGTCGTCCCGCCGAACGGCAGCGACTTCGTCACCGTCGGCGGTGACGTCTCCGTCCTGCCCGGCAACAGTCTGCTGATCGGCGGCAGCGACTCCCAGGGACAGGCGTTCGGCAACCTGCGGTACGCGGGCACGCTCACCGGTACGGTCGCGATCGACCCGACCGGCCAGGCGATCCAGGACGCCAACGCCGCCGCGCCGTACCGGTCGGTGCTCACCCAGATCGAGGACGTCTCCGCCTGTACCGGGCGGGCCACCGCCACCGGCACCGTCGCGGTCACCGCCAGCGAGGCGACCTTCACCGGCGACGGCACCAGCGCGCGGCAGGTGTTCAACGTCCCCGGGAACCTCACCGCGCCGGGCGGCGGCCAGATCGGCCTGGTGTTCACCAACATCCCGGCCGGCGCGACCGTCGTGGTCAACATGCTGGCGGCCGACCCGGTCATCAACACCTACACGGGCACCGGCCTGCCCGGCGACCAGACCACCGAGCTGCGCTCCAAGCTGATGTGGAACTTCCCCACGTCGACCATCGCGCAGATCTTCGGCAGCGCGCAGTTCCAGGGGTCGGTGATGGCGGGCAACCCGGCCGGCACCACGACCATCGCCATGCCGGGCATGAACGGCCGGGTCTACCTGGCGGGCAACCTGATCCAGGCGGGCAGCGGCGGCTACGAGATCCACAGCTACCCGTTCGACGGGGACCTGCCGGAGTGCGACGTCACGCCGAGTCCGACGCCCACCTCGCCGACGCCGACCTCCCCGAGCCCGACGCCGACGCCGACCGAGACCACCACCTCCCCGACGCCGACGCCGACCGAGACCACCACCTCCCCGACGCCGACCCCGACCCCGACCGAGCCGACGCCGACGACCAGCTCGGCCGCGCCGACCAGCCCGACGGCCACGTCCAGTTCGTCCAGCGCCGCCCCCACCACGGGGCGGCCGACCAGCCACGGACCGACCGGTCACCACCCGGCACCCACGGGCGGCGGGGGCGGGCAGCTGCCGTCGACCGGCGCGGGCAACGCCTCGGTCGTCCTCGGCCTCGCGGGCGCGGGCCTGCTCGCCCTCGGCGGTCTCGCCGTCGTGGTCGCCCGGCGGCGCGGGCGCCACAGCTGACCGAGCGCGGTAGCCGCCGGTGGCGGTGACCGCAGGGCAGGGGCCGCCCGGTCGACCTTCGACCGGGCGGCCCCACGTGTCGCCACCGGATGCGG
>NZ_JBHJRC010000251.1:0-12265 GCF_042261735.1 Kitasatospora sp. NPDC056327
CTCCCCGGGCACCCGTGTGGCCGGGGAGGCGGACGGCCCGCCGGCGCCGGCCGGTGACAGCGGGACGGCGACGGGCCGGTGCCGGCGGGACGGCGACGGGGCGGGGAGCCCCGGCGGTGCGAGGGGTTCCCCGCCACCGTCCGGTCAGGGTCGGCCGGCCGCGTGCGCCGCCTCCAGCCAGTTGAGGAACTCGCAGGCGAAGTGCCACTGGTGGCCGGTGAGAACCTGCTCGGGAGCGCCCTCCGGGAACTGGATCGTCAGGCGGACGCGCAGGCCGCGCGGTCCGTCGGCGAACTCGTGCATGACGCGGCAGACCTCGGTGCCGTCGGCGAGCCGGCCGGTGCCGCCGATCCGGACGGGGTAGCCGTCGTGGCCCTCGTCCTCGATCGCGACCCCGTCGTGGAAGGTGAGGAAGAAGCGCAGCGGCCCGGAGCCGATGGTCTCGATGATCTCGACCACCCCGTCGGCGGAGTCGGCGAGGTAGTGCTCCGGGTTGGCCGCGAGCAGCGCCGCCCGGTCGGCGTCCGCGAGCCGGCCCTGCCACCAGGTCAGGAACTCCACGGCGGTGATCCCGCCGATCTCCAGCTCGGTCACGGCGGACCGCCAGGCGCCGCCCGAGGCGCCGGGCAGCGGGGCCATCGCCTCGTCCGCCGCCCGGAGGTCCCCGGCGAGCAGTTCCCGCATCGCCTCGTCGCCGAGCCGGTCCTTGAGCAGGGCGAGCGCGGCCCGGGCGCGGTCCAGCTCCCATCGGCGGATGTCGTCCTGCGTGTACTCGGTGCCGTCGATCACGGTCCGGACAGTCAGCGCGCCACTCATGGCGTGCTCCCTTCGACCCTGGAGCCTCAAGTCTCAAGTCTCGCGTCCCAAGCGGAGAGTTTTTCTCCGCTTCCTGGACGGTAGCATAGGCGGAGAGGAACTCTCCGGTTCAGTGGGCGACGGAAGGCGGGACACCGTGCGGGCGGACGCGGCGCGCAGCAGGCGACGGATTCTCGACGCGGCCCGCGACGTCTTCCTGGCGCACGGCCCCGACGCGCCGCTGGACCTGATCGTGCGCCGGGCCGGAATCGGCTCCGGCACGCTCTACCGGCGCTACCCCGACCGCGAGGCGCTGGTCCGGGACCTCACCGGCGACCTGCTCACCCGCCTGGAGGGTGTGGCCGAGGCGGCGGCCGCCGTGGACGACGACGCCTTCGCGGCGCTGCGCCGGTTCGTCCACGGCGCGGCGGACCTGCGGATGGGGGCGGTCGTCCCCGTCCTGCTGGAGGGTCTCGTGGTCGACGAGGAGCTCGTCCGGATCCGCACCCGCACGGTGGGCACCGTCCAGGCCCTGGTCGACGCGGCGCACCGCTCCGGGCGGCTCCGCCGCGACGTGGGCACCGGCGACCTCGTCCTGCTCTCGATCCGCCTCTCCCGGCCCCTCCCCGGCGGCCTGGACCGGCTCGACCCCGAGGGCGACCTCCTCCACCGCCACCTCGACCTGGCCCTCGACGGCCTCGACGCGGCACCGGCGACCGCGCCCGCGACGGACCGGGCACCGGGCACCCCCCTGGGCTTCGCGGACCTCGTCGCCGCCGCCGACCGCCCCGCCGTCACCGGCCCGGGGCCCGTCGGCGGGTAGTCCGGTGCTCGGGGGCGGCGTCCGGTTCGAGTACCATGGAAAATGATCGATCATTGCTCAACCGGTGAGCGGAGGAGAGTCGAGTTGGCACTTCCCAGAGATCCCGGGGGTCCCGCGGACGCCGCACCCCCTGCGGACGCCGCGGGCCCGGCGGTTCCGGCGGTTCCACCGCGCTCTGCGGCGACCGCGCCGGGCCTCCCCCTGGAGCGGTCACCGCTGCACGAACACGTCCGCGCCTTCATGCTCGAAGGCCTGGTGGCCGGCCGCTGGGAGCCCGGCGACCGCATCGTCGAGCGCCGGATCGCCGTGGAGCTCGGCACCAGCCAGGCACCCGTGCGCGAGGCGCTGCGCGAACTGGAGGACATGGACCTGGTCGCCTCCTCGCCCAACAGGGGCGCCCGGGTCAAGGAGCTGACCGTGGACCAGCTCCGGGACGTGTACGTGGTGCGCGCCGCCCTGGAGCGCCGGGCCGTGATGCTCGCCGCCCCGCGGCTGGCCGGGAACACCACCGCCCTGGAGGGGCACCTGCTCGCGATGCGCCGCGCGGCCGCCGAGGGGGACGTCGACGGCCAGGCGCTGCACGGCGTGGCCTTCCACCGCACCATCGTCCACGCGTGCGGGAACCCCGTGCTCGTCCGTCACTGGGACGGGCTGGGCGTGGAGGTCTGGACCCGCCTCTCGCTGCGGTGGCTGCGCACGGAGCTGCACGACAACGCGGAGGACCACGAGGAGATCGCCGAAGGCCTGCTCCGCGGGGACCCGCACCTGGGGCGCCTCATGGAACGGCACGTCATGGACTACGCGCGCGACCCGGGCAACGCCTGACGGCCCGACCCCGGGGGCCGCCCCGGCCCTGCCCGCTCCTCCCCGCCGCCCCGGAACGGGCCGTGCCCGGGCGCGACCGGAGGCCCGGCCACCGGGCCGCGCCGCATCCGTCCCCCGCCGCCCCCCGGCCCGGCGTGCCCGCCACCGCCGGCCGGCCGCACCCGCACACCCCTCCCCCACCCGCACACCCCCCGCCACGACGGCACCTACCCTTCCCCGCCGGAGAAGGCAGGCGCCGCCCTGCAGTGATATTTGATCGATCATCGATCATCCAGCCGACCCGAACCGGCCCCGCACCCCAGAAGGGCGAACGCATGTCCCTCCACCACCAGCTCGACCAGCTCCCCGACCCCGATCCGCAGGAGGTCGCCGAGTGGCTCGCCTCCGTGGACGGCGCGGTCGGCGCCGTCGGGCCGCAGCGCACCGCACGGCTGCTCCGGCGCGTCGTCGACCACGCGCGCCGGGCCGGCGTACCGCTGCCGCCGCAGTCCGTCACCCCCTACGTCAACACCATCCCGACCGCCGCCGAACCCGCCTACCCCGGTGACGAGGCACTGGAGGCCCGGATCACGGCGTGGAACCGGTGGAACGCCGCCGTCATGGTCACCCGCGGCAACGAACGCGGCGGCCTGGGCGGGCACATGGCCACCTACGCGTCCGCCGCCTGGCTCTACGAGGTCGGCTTCCAGCACTTCTTCAAGGGCAAGGACGCCGACGGCAGCGGCGACCAGCTCTACCTCCAGGGCCACGCCTCCCCCGGCGTCTACGCCCGCGCCTTCCTCGAAGGACGCCTGAACGAGGCCGAGCTGGACCGGTTCCGGATGGAGGCGGGCGGCGGCGGCCTGCCCTCCTACCCGCACCCCCGGCGGCTCCCCTGGCTGTGGGAGTTCCCGACCGTGTCGATGGGCCTCGGCCCGCTGTCGGCGATCTACCAGGCCCGCTTCAACCGCTATCTGCAGCACCGCGGGATCAAGGACACCGGCCGGAGCCGGGTGTGGGCGTTCCTGGGCGACGGCGAGATGGACGAGCCGGAGGCCACGGCCGCGCTCTCGCTCGCCGCCCGAGAGGAGCTCGACAACCTCACCTTCGTCGTCAACTGCAACCTGCAGCGCCTCGACGGCCCGGTCCGCGGCAACTTCAAGATCATGCAGGAGCTGGAGGCCCAGTTCCGCGCGGCCGGCTGGAACGTCGTCAAGGTGCCCTGGGGCGCGGAGTGGGACGGCCTGCTCGCCGCCGACGCCGACGGGCTCCTCCTCGACGCCCTCGACACCCTGCCCGACGGGCAGTTGCAGACCTTCGCCGCCCGGGACGGCGCGTACGTCCGCGAGCACCTGTTCACCGGCGCGCTCGCCGGGCTCGCCCGCCCCTACGGTGACGGGGACCTCGCCCGGATCGTCGGCACCTCGCGCGGCGGACACGAGCCGCGCAAGATCCACGCCGCCTACCGGGCCGCGCTGGAGCACCGCGGGGCTCCCACCGTCGTCCTGGTGCAGACGGTCAAGGGCTGGACGCTCGGCCCCGGCTTCGAGTCCCGCAACGCCAACCACCAGATGAAGAAGCTCTCCGGCAAGGAGTTCCGCGTCATGCGCGACCTCCTCGGGCTGCCGATCCCCGACGCCCGGCTGGGCGAGGGCCTGGTCCCGTACGCGCACCCGGGAGCCGACTCCGAGGAGGTCGCCTACCTCCGGGAGCGCCGCCGCGCCCTCGGCGGCCCGGCCCCGGCCCGCCGGGTCGTCGCCCGGCCGCTGCCCGCCCCCTCCGGCAAGCCGTTCGCCGCGCTCGCCAAGGGCTCCGGCACCCAGGCGATCGCCACCACCATGGCCTTCGTCCGACTGGTCAAGGACCTGATGCGGGAGCCGGAGACGGGGCCGCGGTGGGTGCCGGTCGTGCCGGACGAAGCCCGCACCTTCGGCATGGAGTCGCTGTTCCCCTCCGCCGGCATCTACTCCCCCAAGGGCCAGACCTACGAGCCCGTCGACCGGGACCAGCTCCTCTACTACAAGGAGTCCACCGACGGCCAGATCCTCAACGAGGGCATAACGGAGGCCGGTTCACTCGCCTCCTTCACCGCCGCCGCGACCTCGTACGCCACGCACGGCGAGCCGATGATCCCCTTCTACATCTTCTACTCGATGTTCGGCTGGCAGCGCACGGCCGACCAGTTCTGGGCGCTCGCCGACCAGCTCGGCCGCGGCTTCGTCGTCGGCGCCACCGCGGGACGCACCACCATGACCGGCGAGGGCCTCCAGCACGCCGACGGCCACTCGCACCTCATCGCCTCCACCAACCCGGCCTGTCTCCCCTACGACCCCGCCTTCGCCTACGAGGTCGGCGTGATCGTCCGCGAGGGGCTGCGGCGGATGCACGGCGACGCGCCCGAGGACGTCTTCTACTACCTCACCGTCTACAACGAGACCAAGGTCCAGCCACCGATGCCGCGGGCCGAAGGCGTCGAGGAGGGCATCCTGCGCGGCCTGTACCGCTACCGGCCGGCCGCCGCGGACGCCGCCGGCTCCACGGGCGCCCCGCGCCTGCAACTGCTCGCCTCCGGCACGGCGATCCACTGGATCCTGCGAGCCCAGGAACTGCTCGCCACCGACTGGAACGTCGCCGCCGACGTCTGGTCGGCCCCCTCCTGGACGCTGCTGCGCCGGGACGCCATGGAGGCCGAGGCCCTGGGCCGCACCCCGTACGTCACCGAGGCGCTGGCCGGCGCGCCGGGACCGGTGCTCGCCGTCTCCGACTGGATGCGCGCCGTTCCGGACCAGATCGCCCCCTGGGTCCCGCAGCAGTGGACCTCGATGGGGACGGACGGCTTCGGCCTCTCCGACAACCGGGACAACGCCCGCCGCCACTTCGGCGTCGACGCCGAGTCCATCGCCGTGCACGCCCTGCGCACCCTCGCCGGCCGCGGCGACGTCGACCCCGGCCTGCCCGGACTGGCCGCCCGGCACTACGGTCTGCCGGACAGGGGCTGAGCCGCCGGCTCCGCACCGTGCCGCCCCCGCCGAGGCGGAGGCGCACGGTGCGGAGCACGTCGCCGCCGGGCTCCGGCGGCTAGCGCACCAGCAGCTTCTCCAGGACGTCCGCCGCCCGCGGGGCGCCGCCCGCGCCGCGGACCGTGCCGCTCAGGGCCGCCGCGCGGGGGCGGCAGGCACGGACGTCCCGGACGGCTTCACGCAGGCCCCGCACGGTCGGCTCGGTGAGCGTCCTGCCGACCCCCAACTCCTCCGCCCGGCGGGCGATCGCCCGCTGTTCCGGGATCTGCGGCACCGCCACGAAGGGCACCCCGTGGTAGAGGGACTCCATCACCGAGTTCATCCCGGCGTGGCTCAGGAACACCTCGGTGTGCCGCAGCACCGCCACCTGCGGCACCTGCGCGTGCACCTCGACGTTCGCCGGGACCGGGCCCAGCAGCGCCCGGTCCAGCCCGCCCACCGCCATGACGACCTGCCAGTCGCCGCCGCCGAAGGCCTCGACGCAGGTCCGGTAGAAGTCCGGCCGGTCGTTGAAGACGGTTCCCAGCGAGATCAGCAGCACCGGGGCCCGCGAGCGGGGGCTCCACTCCGCGGCGGTCTGCCGGCTGCTCAGCGACGGCCCGACGAAGTGGAAGCGCTCGTCGAAGGTGTCCCCCGACAGCTGGAACCCGCGGGGGACGAACACCAGGTTCGTCGGGGCCACGTGGCCGAACATCAGGTTCGGGTCTTCGAGGAAGGCGTGGCCCCGGGCGAACCTCCCCATCTCCTGGACCGCCGCCACCAGCCGGGGATGGCCGTGGTCGAAGTCGGCCGGCAGGTACACCTGCGCCGCCGAGAAGGACTCGTTCTCCGCGAAGGTCGGCACCAGGGCGACCTCCGGCACCCCGAGCAGGTTCGCCAGCATCCGCCCGGTGAAGGTCACCGAGTCGTAGCACACCGCGTCCGGCGGGTCGGCCGAGAAGTGCCCGGCCAGGACGGGGAACGAGGCACGAGCGTCGTCCAGGTAGTACTCCATCGTCACGGCGAGCTGTTCCGCCGTGAAGCCGCCCCGGGCCGCCAGGTCGGGCGGCAGCTCCGAGGGCAGGGTCACCGGTGACGCCCCGGCGGCGACGGCGGCGTCCATGGTGGCCGGTCCGGTGGCGTAGCTGACCCGGTGACCGCGCCGGACCAGCTCCTCGACCAGCGGCAGGGTCGGGTTCACGTGCCCGGACGCGGGCGCGCTCACGAAGGCGAAATGGGCCATCAGCCCTCCTCCAGCACGACCGGCAGGGTCTTGTGCCCGTTGGTGAAGAAGGAACCCAGCGGTTCGAGTTCGGACGACGGGACGGCCAGCCGCAGCCCGGGGAACCGGTCGAACAGCGCGGCCAGCGCCGTCGTCGCCTCCAGCTTCGCCAGGGGGCTGCCCAGGCAGTAGTGCACGCCGTGCCCGAAGGTGAGGTGGTCGGCCCGCGACGACCGGGTGACGGAGAAGTCCTCCGCGTCGGCCCCGTGCCGCGCCGGGTCGCGGCCGGCCGCGCCGTAGGACAGCAGGATCGCCTCGCCCTTGCGGATCCGCACGCCGTCCACGGAGAGGTCCTCCACGGCGTACCGCAGCGGCAGGTTGGGCACCGGTGCCTGCCAGCGCAGGGTCTCGTCCACCACGTCCTCCCAGGTGCTGCTCCCGGAGCGGACCAGGGCGAGCTGATCGGGGTGGGTGGCCAGCGCGTGGACGGCGTGGTCGAGCAGGTTGACGGTCGTCTCGAAACCGGCGGAGATGGTCAGCAGCAGGGTGTCCAGCAGTTCCCGCTCGGACAGCCGGGTGCCGTCCGCCTCCCGCGCGGCGATCAGGTCGCTGGTCATGTCGTCGCCGGGCTCGCGCCGCTTGGCGGCCACGAGTTCCTTGAGCAGCATGTACAGCTCGCCGGAGGCGGCCTGCACGCCCGCCGGGTCGGCGTCGAGGCTGAACACCGCGTCCACCAGCCGCCGCAGGTCCTCGCCCGTCCGCGCGGACACCCCGAAGAGTCCGGTGATGACCTGGATCGGCAGCGGGAACGCGAACCGCGCGCGCAGGTCGACCGGCTGCCCCGGCGGCACCGCGGCCAGGTCGGCGATCAGGCCCGCCGTGATCTCCTCGACCCGCGGCCGGGTCGCCTCGATGCGGCGCGGGGTGAACGCCTTGGCCACCAGGCTCCGCAGCCTGGTGTGGTCGTCCCCGTACGCGGTGAACATGTTCTGCATCGCGACCCACATGATCAGCGGCCAGTCCGGCGGGATGTCGCCGTCGCGCCACATGGGCCAGTGCTTGTTCGCGTCCTTGGAGACCCTCGGGTCCAGCAGCAGCTTCCTCGTCAGGTCGTGCCCGGTGACGGCCCAGGCCGACACGCCGCCGGGCAGTTCGACGGGCGTGGCCGGGCCGCGCCCGCGCAGGGCGGCGGCCTCGCCGAAGATGTCGCCGCCCGAGGGGTCGATGACGTACGCGTCGGCGGGCGGCGGCGGGGCCTGCACCCGCACCGGCTCGGGGGAGGCGGTGGCCGTCCGGGGCACGGGCTGCTCGGTGATCTCCAGCAGGGCCGCGGTGAACCGCGAGCCCATGCCGAGGCCGATCGACATGACGGTGTCGCCGGGCCTGAGGGTCTCGTCGTGCAGCAGGTGGTCGATGCCGAGCAGTTGGTCGCACGGCCCGACGTGGCCGAGCTCGCGCAGCATCGGCCAGGTGGTGCGGCTCAGGTCGATGCCGAGCGGCTCCAGCACGACGACCTCCAGCTGGGCCAGACCCAGACCGGTGACGACGAACCTGGTGATGTCGGAGACGCTGACGCCGCCCTCCTTGGCGGCCTGCTCGACCGCGGTGACCAGGGCCCCGCTCATCAGCGTCAGGTACGGGGCCAGGCCGGTGACCTCGATCGGCGTACGGTTGCGGTGGCCCTCGGGGTCCGGGATCGTCGGGGTGGCGAGGACCTCCATCTGGGTCGCGGAGCTGTTGGCGGTGGCCACCAGCCGCGCCCGGCCGCCGTCGCGGTTGAGCACGGCGGCGACCGCGCCGTCCGCCAGGAAGATCCCGATGGTCGGCTGCCAGCGTTCCCACCGCGGCGGCAGGAACCGGGCGGTGGCGGTGACCAGGGTCGCCGTGGCCGCCGGGTCGGCCACCAGGTGCGCGGCGGCGGACTGCAGCGCGGCCGAGCCGCCGTTGCTGGTCGCCTCGACCTCGTAGACGAGGGCGTGGCCGAGGCCGAGGACGCGCTGCAGGTGACAGGAGGACGCCATGTGGTCCTGGTGGTCCATCTGGGCGTAGGCGGCCATGGAGATGTCCGCGCCGCTGCGGCCGGACTCGCGCAGGGCCCCGATCGCCGCGTGCACGGCCATCGCGTGCTCGGTGACGTCTTCGGAGCTGGTGAACGACACGAAGTCCGACAGCGCGAGCAGCCGCCGCATGGTCTCGGTGTCCGGCACGGCCTGCGTCGCGGGCGTGCGGGGCGGCAGGTACCGCCCCGTTCCGCCGATGTAGACGTTGTCCCAGATCATGCTTGGTCCTTTCCCCTGAGTACGGACAGCCCGGCGCCGTAACCGCTGAAGTCGAGGAGCCATGTGCTGATGGCCAGCGCCGTGGCCGCGGAGTGCTCCTCCAGGACGGTGAAGTGGTCGCCCGGGACGGTGAGCACCTCCTGGACGGTGGTGGACAGCCGGGGCCACGAGCGGCGCGTCCCGGTGCCCACCAGCAGCACCGGCGCGGTGACGGGCACCGGATCGCCGGCCAGGTCGAGGTAGCGGCCCATGGCCACCAGCCGGTCGTCGTCGACCGGCCGGACCTGGTGGCCGGCGTCGAGCATGCCGGTGAGCACACCCGGCAGGTCTTCGGGGTAGCCGTCGATGAGCACCACGGCGCTGGGCCGCGCCCCCCGCCGCTCCAGTTCCCCGGCGGTCGCCAGCGCCAGCCACGCGCCCACCGACCGGCCGACCAGCACCGGCGCGGCGACGGCCGACGCGGCCTCGGCGAGCGCCTCGACCAGGACGTCGGCGTCCGCGGGCAGCGGGTCCCCGGCGAAGCCCGGCAGGGTGACCGCCGCGACGTCCCGGGCGGCCTCCAGAGCCGCGGCGAACCGCCCGTACTCCTCGATGCCGCCGGACGCCAGCGCGGACGGCAGGCAGACCAGCGACGGCTGGAGGAAGCCGGCCGCGAGGGCGACCAGCCCGGCCCCGGGAGCGTCGGTGGCCGGGCTCAGCCGGGACGCCGTGGCCAGCAGGTCGAGGCCGTCCTGCGCGCGGCCGACGTCGACGGCCTTGCGCAGCAGCCGCTCCATCGGCCCGGTGAGCCGGTTCTCCGGCGAGCACAGCCGGCCGTAGAGGTGGTTGACGAGCTGTTCGGGCGTTGGGAAGTCGAAGACCAGGGTCGCCGGGAGCCGGAGCCCGGTGGCCGCGTTGAGCCGGTTGCGCAGCTCGATCGCGGTCAGCGAGTCGACGCCGTGGTCGCGGAAGAGCTGCCCCGGGTCGCCGATCCCGCCGGGGGCCATCCCGAGGATGCTCGCACTGTGCGTCACGACCAGGTCGAGCAGCAGGGCGCGCTGCTCGGGCTCCGGCAGGTCTTCCAGCCGGGCCCGCAGATCGGCGGGGCCGGCCACCGGGACCGGTGTGCGCCGTGGCCGGGCGAGTCCGCGCAGCAGCGCCGGCGGCGCGTCGATCGCCCCGAGGTCGAGGCGGACCGGCACCAGCGCCGGGGGCCCGCCGGCCGGGGCGGTGCCGGACAGGGCCGTGTCGAACAGGTCGAGGGCCTGCCCGGTGGCCAGCGGCAGCATGCCGGTCCTCGCCAGGCGGCGGTGGTCGGCCTCGGTCAGGTTCCCGGTGATGCCGCTGGACTCCGCCCACTGACCCCAGGCCAGCGACGTGACCGGCAGACCGCGGGCGTGCCGGTGCTCGGCGAGCGCGTCGAGGAACGCGTTGGCGGCGGCGTAGTTGGCCTGCCCCGGGGCGCCGAACACCCCGGACGCCGAGGAGAACAGCACGAACGCCCGCAGGTCCAGGTGCTCGGTGGCCTCGTGCAGGTACCACGCGGCATCGGCCTTCGGTCGCAGCACCGTGTCGATCTGCTCCGGTGTCATCGATCCCACCAGGGCGTCGTCGACGGTCCCGGCGGCGTGCACGACGACCCGCAGGTCGGGGAGCGAGGCGACGAGGTCCCTCACTGCCCCGCGGTCGCCGGCGTCGCAGGCGACCACGGTGAGGGCGGCGCCGCCCAGCTCCTGCCGCAGCCCGGGCGGCTCGACGCCGCGGCGGCCGGCGAGCACCACGTGGGAGGCGCCGTGCCGCGCGACCAGGTGCCGGGCGACCAGGACGCCGAGGGTGCCGGTGCCACCGGTGATCAGCACGGTTCCGTCCAGGGGCGCGCCGTCCGCCGGCTCGGCGGGGGCCCCGGCCGGTGCGGCCCTGACGAGTCGCGGTACGAGGGCCGTTCCCCCGCGCAGCCGGATCTCCGGCTCGCCGTCGCCCACGGCGGCGCGCACCGCGGCCGGGACCGCCCGTCGGGACGCGGCCGTGCCGTCGTGCCGGACGGTCAGGATCCGCCCGGGGTGCTCGCTGTGCACGCTGCGCAGGAAGCCGCGGGCGGCGGCCGAGGCCAGGTCGTCCCCGGTGAGGACGACGAGCCGGTCCGGCGTGTCGGCGTCCAGGAACTCCCTCACCCTGCCCAGCAGTTCCCTGGTCACCGCATGGGCGGCCGCGACCGGATCGCCCTCGCCGGCGACCTCGTGGAGGACCGTCCCGGTCTCCGGGCCGTCCGGTGCCGCCATCGGGGTCCACTCGACGGCGAACAGCGTGTTCCGCCGGCGCGCGGCCGCGTCGCCCACCGCTTCGACGGGCCGCAGGACGATCTCGTCGATGCTCACGACCGGGACCCCGGCGGTGTCGGTGATCCGCACCGCGCAGGTGTCCGGCCCGGTCGGGTGCAGCACCACGCGGACCGCCGCGGCCGAGCCGGTGACCGACACACCGGAGAACGAGAAGGGCAGCCGGGCCGGGCTGTCGCCGGCGCCGCCGTCCCCGGCCGTGAGGCCCGCGAGCAGGGTCAGCGGCTGAATGGCCGCGTCCAGCAGCGCGGGGTGGAAGCCGTAGCCGGTGAGCTGCGCGGGGTCCACCGGGAAGGCCGCCTCGGCGTGCAGGTCCTCGCCGTGCCGCCGGATGCCGGTGAGCCCCTGGAAGGTCGGCCCGTAGTCGTAGCCGGCTTCGGCGAGCCGGTCGTAGAACGAGCCGATGTCGACCGGCTCGCCCTCGTCCGCCCCGGGCACGGCCGTCGGTCCGGCCCCGGACGCCGGCCGGGGAGCGAGCGCGCCGGTCGCGTGGCGGGTCCACTCGTCGGGCTCGGCGGAGGTCCGGGAGTGGACGCTGACGGGCCGGCGCCCGGCTTCGTCGGGCGCGCCGACGGTGACCTGCACGTGCACACCGTCGTTCCCGGACAGCACGAGCGGCGCCTCCAGGACCAGCTCGGACAGGACGGGGCTGGCCGTGTGCCCACCGGCGTGGACGGCCATGTCGACGAACGCCGTCGCGGGCAGCAGCGTCGAACCGAGCACGGTGTGCTCGGCCAGCCACGGGTGGAGGGCCGCGGAGAGCTTTCCGGTCAGCACCACGCCCTGTCCGTCGGGGAGCTTCACCAGGGACCGCAGAAGCGGGTGGTCGGGCGTGTCCGGGCCCTCCGACGGGGTGGTGGGGTGGAGCCAGTAGTGCTGGTGCTGGAAGGCGTACGACGGCACACGCACCGCCCCCGTGGCCGTGGTCGCCGACGGCCTCCAGTCGACGGCCCCGTCCGCCCACAACCGCCCCAGCGCGGCGAACAACCGCTCCGGCGAATCACCACCACGACGCATCAGCCCACTGC
>NZ_JBHJRC010000252.1:0-12222 GCF_042261735.1 Kitasatospora sp. NPDC056327
CTGGTTTTTTTTAATACGCCCCCGCGCCGGGGGCCCGCCACGGGGGCCCCCCCCCGGGGGGGGCGGGGGGGCCCCCCGGCGTTTCCGGGTGCCCGCCGGGGCCGGGGACGGGGCCGAACACCGTGCCCGGGGGCTGTTCGTCCCAGGTCGTCAACCGCCGGTCGTTCACCGCCGCCTGTTCACCGCCCGGCGGAGCAGGGTGCGGGGTAGGAGCTCTGCGGCACCTCGAACGGCAGGCACGCCCCGCCCGGCGGCGCGAAGGCCATCAGGAACCCGCGGACCCGGTCGGTGTAGGGCCGCAGCCGGGCCGGTACGCCGTCCTCCTTCTGCACGACGTAGGTGGCCGTCCGGTAGGCGGCGGCGAGGTTCATCACCGGGTCGCCCGCGACGCCCTCCAACTGCGGGGCCAGGGTGCACAGGATGCGCCCGAGCGCCAGGATCGACTCCTCCGCGTCCAGCGGCGGAACCGGTACCCGGTCCTGCTGCTCCTCGGGCAGGTAGTAGCGCAGCACGCGCGGCGTCCAGCGCGCGATGCCGTACTCCTGCTTCACCGGATCGGCGAGCTCCGGGTCGAAACCGCTCTCGGTGGCGAGGATCGCGGCGATGAGCGCGGGAGTGATCTGCGGGACGGAACAGGAGGTGCCCGCCCGGACGATCGCCGGACGGAAGCGGTGTGGCACCGCGGCGGCGGTGCTGAACCAGTGGGCGTAGTCCGTCCGGGCGGCCGAGGACACCGTGAGCCCGGCGGGAGGTGCGCCGGCCTGCGACAGGCCGGCGCAGAGCAGCGCCAGGACGAGGAGCGCCAGCCGCCGCACGCCGCCCGGCGTGGCCGGACCGTAGGGCGCCGGCCGGGCGGGGGGACGTCGTGCCCCGCCGGTGAGCAGCACGGGCTCGGACCAGCCGCTGTCCCCGTCCATGGCCGCAGGCGCGGTGACGGCGACGATCCGCCCGCCCGCCGACGCCGGGGACCGGGCCGGACCGCCGGCCTGGTCCGCCCGGGCCGTGCGGTCGTGGCCGACGGTGCTGCCATCGCCCGTGCCGCCCTTGCCGCTTCCGGTGCCACCGCCACCGTCGCTGCCACCGCCGCTGTCGTCGTCGGCGGCGAGGTCCAGCAGGACACGGGTGCGCACCCGGCGCTCCTCCCACGCCGCCGGGTCGCCCCCGCAGGCCGTCACGTAGGCGGCCAGCACGGCCGGGCTCGGCAGTCGCTTGCCGGACGCGCAGGCCGCGAGGGTGGACGGCGCGAAGTGGGTGTGCGCCGCCAGTTGTTGGTAGGACGGCGAGCCGGCCAGCCGCCGGAGCATTCGCAGATCGTGGGCGAACCTCTCCAGCGGACCGGCCCCCGGATCGATTCTGTTCTCGCGCCGCCCCATGATCTCCCCCTTGAAGACGCCCTTGTCGGCCCGCCACTCCGGCTGTTCGGGTTCCCGTCCGGGCCCTCGGCGGAATGTGACGCCGCATCACTCAACCATTCGGGACTGACGGTTCATGCCCGGACAGCTGGCCGGACAGCTGCCCGGGCGGCCGACCGGGCCTCAGGCCGAAGCGGTGCCGGGGCGGCGGGGAGGGGCAGGAGCGCGTCTGCGGGGCGCGCGGGCGCGAGAGGTCCGGGGTGTCGGACATCTCCGCGGGGGGGGCGCTACCGGTGGTCCTGGCCGGGAACCCTCACTCCGGGGTGGGCGCGTCCTCGGTGCGGCGCCGAGGGGAGCGAGTGGTGCCGGGCCCGTGGCGGCGGGGGATGCTGCCGACGGGCCCGGTCCGCAGGGCGGGCCGGTCGGCGCAGGCCGACGAAGAGGCCGATCTCGGGCATCTCGGGCTGCTCGGCGTCCGGCTCGTCCCACTCCGCGCCGAGCTCGCGCACGACCTCGCCGAACCGGGCCGTCATCGAGCGGGGGCGGTCGTCCGGCACACCCTGTACTTCCGGTGGACTTTCGCGGCCATTGTCCTGGTCACGGGCTCCCCGGCGCGTCACCGCCCCCGTTCCCGGGCCGCGCCCCCACGGCGGCGGCCGGGATCCTCCGGGCGTGCGGCCGCCCGGCGCCCGCTCACCGGGCGGGGTGCTCCAGGACCTCGACGACGGCCGCCGCCAGCGAGATGCCGGCGCCGTTGGCGGTGAGCAGCACGTGGTCCCCCGGGCCGACGGCCCCGGTGTCCACCAGGTGGGCCAGCGACAGGTACTGGTCGCAGGCGCCCAGGTGGCCGAGGCTCCGGCCGAGTTCGAGCATGCCGCGCCCGGGGTCGATGCCCAGCGGACCCAGCAGCCCCTCCAGGTACCGCGGGTGGCCGCTGAAGACGTGGGTGACCCGGGTGACGTCCGCCGCGGTGATGCCCGCCTCCTCGATCACCTGCCGGGCGAGCCGGGTGCGGGCCTCGACGAGTTCGCGCGCCATGGCCCGGCGCAGGTCCTGGTCGGTGACCGAGTCCGCGTAGGTGCCCATCCGCACGCCGAGCGGGACCGCCGTACCGCCGGCCCCGCTCGGCGGGAACATCTCCTCGGTGCCCCGGTAGACCCGCTCCCACGAGGACAGCGAGGACTGGGCGAGCGAGCGGATCCGCAGCGGGCCCCCGGTCGCGGACAGGAGCACGGCGCAGCCGGCGTCGCCCAGGATCGAGCCGCGCCCGGCGCCCCAGCCGTGCGCGTAGGTGAACCGGTCGACCGCCGGGGTGCCGAAGTTGTCCGCCGCCGAGACGAGGACGGCGGAGTTCTCCGGCGCGTGGACCAGGTGGCCGTGCGCCAGGCGGGTGGCGTCCAGCATCGCCGTGCAGCCCTGGTCCAGGCCGATCGCGGGCGCCGTGGTGCCGAGCACCCGGTCCTGCACGTAGTTGGCGGCGTACCAGCCGTCCGGGCCCTGGTGGTAGGTGCCCGCGTGCAGGACCAGGCAGACGTCCTCGGCGGCCAGGCCGGAGCGCTTGAGGGCGAGCCGGGCGGCCTCGGCGGCGAGGTCCGGCGCGGGGGTGCCGTCGGCGACCGAGACTCCCGTCCAGCCGTCCGCCCGGGCCTGCTCCGCGCCCGGGCGGCCCGCCGCGATCGCGTCGGCGACCGGCAGGACCCGGGGCACGTGGGCGGCCAGCCCGGCGATGTACAGGTCGTCCGTCCTCATGCGGTGCCCCCGAGACCGATCAGCAGATGGCAGAAGAAGACCGCCGGCAGGTAGCCGGCCACGGCTGCGACCGGCCAGCGGGCCGCCCCGGTCCGGGTGAACGTCCGGGCGGCGAGCGCGGCGAGGACGAGCGGCAGCAGCGCCAGCCAGCCCCAGCCGGCCGCGCCGCCGGACCAGGGGCGCAGCACCGCCAGCGACACGGCCGCGGAGACGGCGGCGAACACCAGGGCGAGCACGACGGTGGCGCGCAGGCCGTACACCAGGACGTAGGTGCGCTCGTGCGGCCGCGGCTCGCGCACGATCTTGCGGGCGAGCTCGTGGTGGGTGGCGGCTGCCAGGATCACCGCCAGCGCCGGGAGCGCGTGCCCGGCGGAGCGCAGGACGGCGCCGGTGTCCAGACCGGCGTCGTGCAGGAACACCGCGTACAGGTAGAGGTTGAGCAGGATCTGCACCGGGGAGCTGAGCAGCACACCGGTGACCACCGCGTCGCCCTGCGGCCAGCCGAGCAGCAGTTCCGCGCCCACGAGGACGGCGGTGTAGACGATCTGGACGGCGATGAGCAGTTGGGCCGGCAGGTTCCCGGCGTTGAGCAGCAGCAGCACCACGGCGCCGGCGCCGGCCAGCGCGGCGAGGTCGCGGGGCAGGACCGCGCCCCGGGCCAGCGGGCGGGACGGGTTGTGGCGCCGGTCGTAGGGCAGGTCGCGCAGGTCGTCGACGGCCCGGATCAGCAGCAGCTCGACCAGGACGGTCACGGCGGCCACCGCCGTGCCCCAGCCGGGCCGCCAGTCCCGGACCCGCCCGTCGGCGGCGGCGAACAGGCCGGTGGCCCCGAACGCCCACACCGCGGCGAACACCAGGGAGAGCGGCAGCGGGAAGCTGCCGCGGACGAACGCCGCCAGGCGGGCGGTGAACGGGCCCGGTCCGGCGGGGGCGGCGGCCGGGAGCGTGGGGGTCATGCGGCCCGCTCCGCGGTGCTCCAGCGGACCGGCAGCCGCCAGACGCCGTTGATGAACATCGTCCGCCGCCACTCCAGGGCCTCCTCGGGGACGGCGGGTTCGAGCACCTCGAAGCGGCGGAGCAGCGCGCCGAGGCCGATCTGCAGCTCGGCGCGGGCGAGTTCGGCGCCCGGGCAGAGGTGGCGGCCGTACCCGAAGCCGAGGTGGGAGGCGGCGTCCGGGCGGTCCGGGTCGAAGGCGTCGGGGTCGGCGAAGACGGCCGGGTCCCGGTTGGCGGCGTCGGTGAGCGGCACGACGATCCGCCCGGCCGCCACCGGGCAGCCGCCCAGCTCGGTGTCCTCGGTCACCAGGTGCGGTGCGCCGCCGGTGTTGTTGAGGGAGGTGAAGCGGAGCATCTCCTCGACCGCCGCCGGCACCCGCTCGGGGTGCTCGCGCAGGGTCCTGGCCAGTGCGGGGTGCCGCAGGAGCAGCAGCACGCACATGCCGAGGGAGTTGCCGGTGGTCTCGTAGCCGGCCATCAGCATGCCGGAGCCGAGGGACACCGCCTCCCGGTCGGAGAGCCGCAGTTCCGGGTCGTCGGCGGGGCGGGTCGCCAGCCTGGTGAGCAGGTCGTCGGCCGGCTCCCCGGCCTCGGCGGCCCGCCGCTTGGCGGCGACCAGGGCGGCGAAGTACCCGTCGAGCCGGGCCTGGGCGGCGGCGACCTCCTCGCGGGCGTGGCCGGAGGTGGACATCAGGACGTCCACCTCCGCGCGCAGCATCGGGCCGTCCCCGGGCGGGACGCCGAGCAGTTCGCACATGACCCGCATCGGGAAGGGCACGGTGAAGCCGCCGACGAGGTCGGCCTCGCCCTCGGCGGCGCCGCCGGTGAGACCGTCGAGCAGTTCCTCGGCGAGGGCCTCCAGGCGCGGGCGCAGCAGGCGGACCCGGCGCGCGGTGAGCGCGGGGAGGACCGCCCGCCGGCGGCGGGTGTGGTCGGGCGCGTCGGCGGTGGCCAGCAGGACGGACTCGGTCCTGCGGGCGAACAGCGGGCGGGCCAGTTCGGTGTAGCCGGCCCGGCTGAACCGGTCGTCGCCCAGGACGGCGGTGACGTCCCGGTGACGGGTGACCAGCAGCGCGGGCTGTCCGCTGGACAGCCGCACGGGGTGCGGGGCGCCGGTGCGCAGCACGCCGTGGTAGCCGTCCGGCGGGCGCACGTCACCGGCGGGCGGGAAGGGGAAGCGGGCCGGGTCGTCGGTCACGGCGTCCCGTCCTTCGCGGCCTTCTCGCCGTTCGCGGCGCTCTCGCCCTGCCCGTCCGCCGCGGCGCGCTCGGACGTCCGCTCCGGGGAGCCCTCCGGCGGCTGCTCGGACGGCTGCTCGGACGGCGGGAGCAGCCGCACCGTGCCGGCCGTGCCGTCGATCTCGATCCAGGCGCCGTCGGGGATCGCGGAGGTCGCCCGCGGGACGGCGACCACGGTCGGGACGCCGAGCAGCCGGCCGGTGATCGCGGTGTGGGAGAGCAGGGTGCCGCGTTCGACCACCATGCCCGTCGCGGACATCATGAGGAACAGCCAGCCCGGGTCGGTCTCCCGGGCGACCAGGATCCGCCCGGCGGCCAGGTCCGGGTCGGTGGACGGGTCGAGCACCACCTTCGCCCGGCCGCGGACCACACCGCCGCTGGAGCCGATCCCGCGCAGCACGCCGTCGCTCGCGGCGCCCTTCGGGCCCACCGCGACGGCGTGCGGCAGCGCCCGGGCGAGCGGGAGTCCGGCGGGAATGCCCAGCAGGGCCGGCCGCTGCGGGTTCCCCGCCCACTCCTCGCGCTGGGTGCGGCGCAGCGCGACCAGGGCCCGCAGGTCGACGACCGTGCCGGTGCCGTCGAAGGCGCCGATGACCTCCTCGACGGTCAGGTCGGCGACGTCGAGCGGGTCGTCCAGCACGCCGGTGCGGGCGAGTTCCGCGCCGAGCCGCCACATCACGTCGCGGGAGAGGCCGAACAGCTGGGTGCGGCAGAACCGGGTGTCCTCGCGGATCCGGGCGAGGTCGCGGGCCAGCGTGGTGATGCCGAGCAGGACGGCGCGCTGCGCCGGGTTGGGGCACACCTCGCGCAGCCGGGCGCGGGCGCGCAGGGCGGCGGCCTGCTCGTCGGCGCGGTTGGCCGCGACGGTCGCGCCCTGGCGCACCAGCGGGCGGATCAGGGCGAGCACGGTCCACGGGCGCTGACGGGGGGTGGGCTCCTCCAGCTTGAGGTCGTGCAGCGCGCGGTCGCCGTAGCGGGCCACGTAGCCGCGGGCGGCGTCGCCGACGGCCGCGCCGTGGTGACCGGCCACGATCTCCTGCCAGAGCCGCTCGGGATCGCTCGTGTCGTCGAGCACGGCGGCGCGCAGCGCGGGTACCGAGCCGACGGTCTCGGCGAGGCCCATGGCGGCGCGGACCGCTTCGAGCGAGCGGTTCTCCCGTCCGCCGCCCATCAGCCCGACCAGGACCTGCGGGCCCTCCCCGGTCCAGCGGCGCAGCAGGATGCCGCCGGCGCCCAGCACGACCAGCGCGATGAACGCGTTGACCAGGGTCACGCCCCAGCGCCGGCCGGCCCGCTCCCAGAGCCGGCGGTAGAAGGCGATCAGCTCCTCGGGCGAGTCGCCGAGCGTCTCGGCCTCGGCCATCTGCTGGTCCCACCAGCGCAGGAAGCTCTTGACCTGCCAGGGGTGCACCAGGCTGCGCCAGGCCAGCCGCGGCAGCGCCCGGGCGACGGCCGGGGCGGCCCAGCGGCGTTCGCCGCGGGCCGGGCCGGTGATGCCCATAGCCTGTTCCCAGCCCCGGCGCACCAGCTCGAAGATCGGCATCTGCCCGTGCAGGGCGTGCCAGTCCTCCAGCCGGTAGTAGACCTGGCCCTCCAGGTAGCCGACCATCCGGGCGAGGCGGTGCGCGTTGTCCCGCACCCAGGACTCGGGCACGCCCATCCGGCGGTAGAGGTCGGTGAAGGAGCGGCGGTAGAACTCCCGGGACTGGGAGAAGGTGAGGGCGCCGGAGACGCCGGGGAAGCTCTCGGTGATGTTGTGGTTGCCCCAGTAGACGCGCGCCGCCTCCTCCTCGGCGGCCGTGGCGGCGGCGGTGGCAGTGGCGGCGGTGACGCCGGCCGTGGCGGCGGCGGTCCCCGCGGCGGTCGGTGCGGTCGGCGCGGTCGGCGCGGTCGGCGCGAGGACCATCGGGCGGGCCTGCACCAGATGGATCAGGCCGTCCCCGGTGAGCGCGCCCTCGATGTCCTGCGGGGCGCCGAACAGTTCCTCCACCCGCGCGGCCAGCTCCGACACCGCGCGCACCTGGTCGTCGTCGAACACCGGCGGGTCGGCGAGTTCGCCGGGCACCGGGAGCAGGACCGGGGCGCCGGAGACGGCGCCCTCGGGCAGGCCCATGGACCACCGCTTGTGCACGGTGGTGGCGGTCACCGTGCCGGTGGCCGGGTCGTGGAAGAAGTGGTCGACGTCGGCCTTCTCCTGGACGACGCCCTCGCCGATGCCGTACGCGGCGGCGACCACCCGGCGGTCCGAACCGTCGCGGGGGTCGCGGGTGAAGGCGACGAAGGACCGGCTGCCGAGGACCATCCGCTGCACGCCGACGGCGACCCGGGCGCCCAGCGGGTCCAGGCCGCGCAGCAGGCGGTAGCGCACCGCCTGCGGGTTGAACGCCGAGGCCCAGCAGCGCACCACCGCGTCGGCCAGGCCGTCCTCGTCGACGTAGAGGAAGCTGTCGCTCATGCCGGCGAAGGGGTCGACCGCGCTGTCCTCGCCGACCGCGTCGTCCTCACCGGCCGGGCCGCCCGCACCGGGGGTGTCCGTCCGCGCGACGGGCACCACACAGGCCCGGACCGCCACCAGGCCGTCCGGCCCGGCGAGTCCGGTGAACTCCTTGCGGACCCGTTCGGCCAGCGGGTCGGGCAGGACGGCGCCCAGCAGCGCCGCACGGGCCGCCGCGCACCAGGCCTCCACCGCGTCCGCCGCCGCGCGCCCGGCGTCGTCCGCCGGCCGCGGCCCGGTGGCCGGCGGGAGCGGCGACGGCAGCGGCGGCAGCCCGGGGCGCAGCGCGTCCAGCGCCTCGTCGAAGGCGGCGGCGGGCAGGCAGAAGAACTCCGGCACCCGGAAGCCGGCCCGCCGCAGCACCTCCTGACGGGCGAACTTGTTGCCCACCTGCGCCGCGTCCGTCAGCGCGTCGCCCCCGGTCTCCGTGGTCACCACCGGCTCAGTCATCCAGCCCACCGCCCCATGCCCCGCCGCCCCAGCCGTCCAGGTGCAGCACACTGTCCACGGACCGGCGCGGCGCCGGCCCGAATCCGTCCCCCATCACGTGCGCGGTGGGGATCAACGCGCCCTGGCGCACGTCGCGCGGCAGTCCGAGGATGCCGGCGACCTCCTCCTCCGCGTCCAGGTGCACCGTCGTCCAGGCGGTGCCGAGGCCGCGGGCGCGCGCGGCGAGCATGTAGCTCCAGGCCGCCGGGAGCAGCGAGCCCCACAGGCTCGCCTGGTTGCCCGCGGGCAGCGGCCGGCCGCCGAGTTCCAGGCAGGGGATCACCAGGACCGGTACCCGGTCCAGGTGTTCCGCCAGGTGCCGGCCGCCGGCCAGCATCCGGTCGGACACCGCGCCGCCGCTCGCCCCGGCGACGTCGGCGGCCGGCGGGTAGCGGGCCTCGAACGTCCGCCGGTAGACCGCCGCGATCCGCCCGCGCACGGCCGCGTCGGCCACCACCAGCCAGTGCCAGCGCTGGGTGTTGCCGCCGTTGGGCGCCTGGAGCGCGATCTCCACGCACTCCCGGACCAGCGTGGCGTCGAGCGGGCGGGTCAGGTCCAGCCGCAGCCGCACCGAGCGGGTGGTCGTCAGCAGTTCGTCCGGGGTGCGCGGAACCCCGACCCGGACCGGACGGACCGGGGCGCTCACCACAGGCCCGGCACCAGACGGGCGTGGCCGTCCGCGTAGGCGCGGTAGCCGGGGATGTTCACCAGCATGCGCTCCTCGGTGCGGATCCGGAAGGTGATCGCGGCGGCGAGCGCGAACAGCAGCAGCACGCTCAGCGGGTTCGCGAAGTAGACGACGAAGCCGACGTGCGCCGACAGCATGCCCGCGTAGGCCGGGTGCCGGATGAACCGGTAGACGCCCCAGGTGACGATCTGGTGGTCGGTCTGCCGGGTGACGTGGTGGGAGTAGAAGCGCCCCAGGGTGTGGATCGCCACCTGGCGCAGGACGACCCCGCCGACGAACACGGCCGCCGGCACGAGCAGCAGCGGCGACCAGTCGTCCCAGGGCAGCGGGCCGAGCACGGCCGCGGACACGGTCGCGATCCGGGCCGCCGCGTAGAGCAGCAGGCTCGCCGACTCGCGGGGCGCGGCGCCGGAGCTGCGGAAGGTCACCGGGATCTCGACGGCGATCCAGGCGAGGTAGCAGGCGGCCAGGACCGCCGCGACCAGGTCGAGCGGGTCGCCCGCGTGCCGCAGGTGGATCACCAGCCCGGTGCCGACCGCGAGGACCGCGACGACGAACAACAGCCGCGGTGCCTGCACCGCCCAGGACGGGCGCGGGCCCGTCGCCGGTTCCACCGTACTCACTTGGCCGACCTCCGCTTCAGGTAACCGGCGCGGCTGAGGGTGTGGACACCCATCTCGAACCGGCCGTGCCGCTCTCCGCTCTCCGCGTCCACCACGGCGAACCGGAACACCGCGCGCGCTCCGCGCACCGGTGCGAACTCCCACCACAACTCCAGCGGCACCTCCGCCGGCAGGCCGGTCGGCAGGTCCGCCTCCATCGACAGCCAGAGCATCTGGGCGTCGGCGTCCCGGCCGTGGGCCGTGTGGCCGAGCATGGTCGCCAGTTGCCGGGCCGACTCGATCAGCGCCCCCGGTCCGTGCGTCCCGGCGCCCGCCAGCCGGTGGCCCGGCGGCGGCACCAGCACCGCCGCCCGCTCGACCCGGGCCGGCTCGCCGACCAGGACGTTCTCGGCCAGGTGGCGGTGGACCAGGGCCGCGTCCGCGGGCTCCCCGGCCGCCCGCCCGGGGCCGGCCACGACGGTCCGCGCGGAGCCGGCCGACACGGCGGACCCCTCCGCCCCGCCGAGACCGACCGTGGCCCGGCAGACGGCCTCGCCGTCCTGGACGGCCGTCAGCCGCCAGGCCGGTCCGTCGTCGGCCGCGACCGGTTCGGCCTCCAGCCAGACCGGCGGGCCCAGCTCGCACATCCGGTCGAAGGTCAGCGACAGCCGGATCCGGCCACCGGCCGCGTCGATCCGCTCGGGCTCGCGGGCCCGGACCAAGTCCAGCACCCCCGCCACCAGGACCATGCCCGGCACGTGGTCGAGCGGGTGGTCGAAGAAGCAGCGGTCCCCCTCGTCGACCGGCAGGGGAACCCTCCGACCCGGCCGCGCCGGTTCCGCCGATGATCCGTCATCTTCGTCGATGACCCGCTCGAAGTCCTCCCCCGGAAAGTCCTCTGACGAACTGTCATGAACTGATGAAACATCAGTTCCGTACGAGACGCCTGGTACCAACGATGTCACGAGGACCGAGGAAACCATCGATCACCTGTCCGAGCAACCCGCTCACGTCAAGACCCTCCCGGGCCTCGCGCGCCGACTGAAAACACACTGCCGGCTGACCAAAAAAGCCCGTCGCCCCCAGCGCCCGCGGGAGCTCTCGGCGACACCCCGGGGCACGCGCCCGCCGGTGCGGGAGGACGGGGCCGGGGGCGGGGCCGGGGCCCGGCCGGGCACGACGGGGGCCACCACGACGCACGACGGCGCCGACGGGGTGCGGCGCGGGCCGGCTCCGGCCCCGGGCCGCGGGATCCGACAGGCCGGCCCGTGACCGGCCGAACACGGGCCTTCACCAAAGATCCCCGAAGAAGACCCCGGTCGACCCTTGACCCGGAGGGCTCGATAGTATGCATCCGCACGTGAGGCCCGGCAGGCGGCTTCCCGTCGCACGCGCCGGGCCGACGACGCCCCAGTCCCGCGTGCCCCGCCCCGTCTGCCGCCACCCCGTGGCCCCGCCCGTGCCCCCGGCACCGGACGGGCCGCGCGGACTCCGGACCAGCGCCCACGAGGAGCAGCATGACGGTACGACGAGCGGGCCAGGTGCGGCCGCGCCCCGATCCCCGGATCTGGGCCCCGCCGGACGCCGGACCGCTGCGATTCAGCTCGCCTTCCCCAAGGGTTCCGACTCTTCGCGTACCCCTGGACCCGGGACCACCCCGGCGGTCCCCGCGCCGCCCGGACCGTTCCCGCCCGAATTCACCAACGACACGTCAGCTCAGGTACTTTCATGCACCATACCGCCCCCATCGACGGCTTCCATTACGGCTGGATCAACCCGGTCCTGTCGTACCTCGTCGCCTCCACCGGAGCCGCGCTCGGCCTGCGGTGCACCGTCCGCGCCCTTGACCTGCCGCCGCGCCGCCGGCTCGGCTGGCTGCTGCTGGGCGCCGCCGAGATCGGCTGCGGCATCTGGACGATGCACTTCCTCGCCATGCTCGGCTTCAACGTCACCGGCTCCACCATCCTCTACAACGTGCCGCTGACCCTGTTCAGCCTGCTGCTCGCGATCGCGGTCTGCGGCCTCGGCATCCTCTACGTCGGCTACCGGCCGCGCGGCGTGACCACGCTGCTGATCGGCGGCACGGTGATGGGTCTGGGCATCGCCGCGATGCACTACCTCGGCATGGCGGCCATGCACGTCGAGGGCCGGGTGTCCTACGACTCGACCGTCGTGGCCGCCTCGGTCGCGATCGCCATCGCCGCCTCCACCACCGCGCTGTGGATGACCCTGAACATCACCGGCCTGCTCGCCTCGCTGGCCTCGGCCGGGATCGCGGGTGTCGCCGTGGTGGCCATGCACTACACCGGCATGGCCGCCGTCTCCGTGGTGCTGGACGGCCGGGCCCCGGCCGGCGGCCTGCCGGCCTCGCAGTTCATCACCCCGCTCGCGGTGGCGATCCTCGTGCTGCTCGCGCTCGGGGGGATCGCGCTGATGCTCTCCCCGCAGGACACCTCCCTCTCCGGGCGGCCCGACACCCGCCCGGCGCCCGAGGCGGAGCCGGTCCGGGTGCCGCTCTTCGACCGGCGGTGACGATCCGGCGGAGGCGACCGGCCCGGGCGATCCGGCCCGGACGCCTCCGCCCCGGCGGTCCGGCGCGGCCCGGCTCGGGAGT
>NZ_JBHJRC010000253.1:0-12208 GCF_042261735.1 Kitasatospora sp. NPDC056327
GCACCGGACCGGGCGTGCGCGGGCGGACCTCCGGCGCCGGTGCCCCACGGGCCGACGGCCGGGCCCCTCCTGCCCCGCCGGGGCGGGGACGAGCCGCGGGAACTCCCCGGGGGCCTCGCGGCCGGGGCCGGTGGGGAGCGTGCGGACGGTCCTGCGGGAAGCGGGCCGGGGCCGCGGTCTACCGGGCGGAAAGTCTGCCCGGCAGGCCCTCGGCCCGGCGGACGGCGTGGGCCCGGTGGGTGGCGTAGAGGGTGACGGCGGCGGCGAGCGCCATGGCGACGAGGCCGGTGAGGGCCGCGCCGGGCCAGCCGGTGGCGTGGTAGGCGTCGGCCCCGACGGTGCCGCCGAGGCTGTTGCCGAGGTAGTAGGCGATCAGGTAGAGCGCGGAGGCCTGGGCGCGGCCCTCGGTGGCGGTGCGGCCGACGGCGGAGGAGGCGGTGGCGTGGCCGGCGAAGAAGCCGGCGGTGATCAGCACCAGGCCCAGCAGCGCGCAGGGCAGGGAGTCGGCGAGCGAGAGCAGCAGCCCGAGCGCGGTGGTGCCGATGGCGACGTGGAGGGCGCCCCGGCGGCCGAGCCGGCCCGCCAGGCGGCCTGCGGCGGCGGAGGTGCCGGTGCCGACCAGGTAGACCACGAAGATCGAGGCGGCGATCGTCTCCGGAAGGTGGAACGGCGCGGCGATCAGCCGGTAGCCGACGGTGTTGTAGACCGCGCCGAACACGGCCATGAACAGCAGGCCCAGCGCGTACAGCCGCAGCAGCAGCGGGTTCCGCAGGTGCCCGCCGACGGTGCGGGCGAGGGCGCGGGCGTCCACCGGGGCCGGGGCGAAGTGCCGGGCGGCGGGGACGAGCAGCCGGAACACGAGGGCGGCGAGCAGGGCGAGGACGGCGGAGGCGGCGAGTCCCCAGCGCCAGCCGAGGCCGGCCGCGACCCAGCCGGAGAGCAGCCGCCCGCCCATCCCGCCGATGCTGTTGCCCGCCACGTAGAGCCCCATCGCGGACGCCAGCGCGGAGGGGTGGACCTCCTCCGCGAGGTAGGCCATCGCGGTGGCGGGCAGCCCGGCGAGCGCGGCGCCCTGGAGCACCCGGAGGACGACGAGGGTGGTGAGGTCGGGCGCGAACGGCAGGGCGAGGGCAAGGCCGGAGGCGGTGAGGACGGAGGCCGTCATCACGGCGGTGCGGCCGTAGCGGTCGGAGAGCGCGCTGGCGGGGAGCAGGGCGAGCGCGAGGCCGAGGGTCGCGGCGGAGGCGGTCCAGCTGGCCCGGCCGGGGGTGAGGCCGAGGTCGTCGGAGAGGACCGGCAGCAGGCCCTGGGTGGAGTAGAGGAGGACGAAGGTCGCGACGCCGGCCGCGAACAGTGCGAGGTGGGCGCGGCGCAGGGAGCGGCTGCCGGTGCGGTGGCGGCCGTCCGGGGCGGGGGCGGTGCCGGGGGCCGGGACGGTGTCCGGGGCGGCGGGGGCGGCGTCCGGCGCGGTCGCGGACGCCTCGGTACTGGAGGGCTGCATGACCACGACCGTAGGCTCGGAGCACTGATGCGTCCAATGCATGAGTGGTCGAAAACCCATACCCTGGCGCATGAGACCAGGGCCGGAGCGCGGACGGAGCGGGACGATGACCGGTGGTACCGGGCCGAGCCGCCCCGCGGAGCTGGGCCCCGGCCTTCCGGCGGTGCAACTGGCGCCGCTGCTCGCCCAGTTCGCGGCGGTCGCGCGTCTGGAGCACGTGACGCAGGCGGCGGCGCTGCTGGCGATGCCGCAGCCGACGCTGTCGCGGTCGGTGGCCCGGCTGGAGGCGGAGCTGGGCGTGGGCCTGCTGGTCCGGCAGGGGCGGACGGTCCGGCTGACCAGGGCGGGCCGGCTGCTGCTGGCCTCGGTGGAACGGGCGCTGGGCGAGGTGGAGCGCGGTGTCGAGGCGGCCCGGGCGGAGGCCGATCCGACGAGCGGCCGGGTGGCGTTCGGTTTCCTCCACACCATGGGGACGGACGCGGTGCCGGTCCTGCTGCGGGACTTCCGGGCGGCGTACCCGCAGGTGCGGTTCCAGCTGGTGCAGGACTACGTGGGCGCGATGCTGGACCGGCTGCGCGCGGGGGAGCTGGACGTCTGCCTGGTCGCGCCGCTCCCGGAGGACGACCCGGCGCTGGCCGCCCGCCGGCTGGACGAGCAGCGGCTGCACCTGGCCGTCCCGGCGGACCACCGGCTCGCCGGGCGCCGCCGGATCCGGCTGGCGGAGGTGGCGCTGGAGCCGTTCGTCGGGCTGGAGCGCGGGTACGGGCTGCGGGCGATCACGGACGGTTTCTGCGCCGAGGCCGGGTTCGTGCCGCGGATCGCCTTCGAGGGGGAGGAGGCGGAGACGCTGCGCGGGCTGGTGGCGGCGGGGCTGGGCGTGGCGCTGCTGCCGCCGGCGCTGGTGCCGCGGCCGGGGGTGGTGGAGCTGGAGGTGACGGCGCCGCGCACCCGGCGGGCGATCGGGCTGGCCTGGGTGGCGGGGCGGGCGCTGACCCCGCCGGCGGCGGCGTTCCGGGACTTCGTGCTGTCGCGCCGCGGGCGGCTGCTGGCGCACGACTGAGGGCGCGCGGCTGAGGGCGTGCGGCCGTCGCCGCGCGGCCGGCAGTGGACGGCCGAGGTGCACGGCCGAGGGCCTCCGGCGGCCGGCCGGGGCGGTGACTGGCGAGTAGGTTGCCCGGATCGTCCCTTTGGTGGAATTCCCGGTGGACATTGGACGATTCGGGCCGGTCGGCGGTGGCCTGTCTACGCGCGTAGGAGCTACACTCCCGCAATGGAGAAGCAGATCCCCGTCACCACCGCGGGCACCGGTCCCCGGATCCCCGCCCCCGACCAGATCGCCCGCGCCCCCAAGGTGCTCCTGCACGACCACCTCGACGGCGGCCTGCGCCCCGGGACCGTGGTCGAGCTGGCCGCCGCCGTCGGCTACGAGGGCCTCCCCACCACCGACCCCGAGGAGCTCGGCGCCTGGTTCCGCGAGGCCGCCGACTCCGGCTCGCTGGTCCGCTACCTGGAGACCTTCGCCCACACCTGCGCCGTCATGCAGACCCGTGAGGCGCTGGTCAGGGTCGCCGCCGACTGCGCCGAGGACCTCGCCGCCGACGGCGTCGTCTACGCCGAGGTCCGCTACGCCCCCGAGCAGCACCTGGAGCGCGGCCTCTCCCTGGACGAGGTCGTCGAGGCCGTCCAGGAGGGCTTCCGGCTCGGCGAGGCCAACGCCCGCGCGGCCGGCCGCCGGATCCGGATCGGCACCCTGATCACCGCGATGCGGCACGCCGCGCGCTCGCAGGAGATCGCCGAGCTGGCCAACCGCCACCGCGACGGGGGCGTCGTCGGCTTCGACATCGCCGGTGCCGAGGCGGGCTACCCCCCCACCCGCCACCAGGCCGCCTTCGACTACCTCAAGGGCGAGAACAACCACTTCACCATCCACGCGGGCGAGGCCTTCGGCCTGCCGTCGATCTGGGAGGCCCTGCAGTGCTGCGGCGCCGACCGCCTCGGCCACGGCGTGCGGATCGTCGACGACATCACGGTCGAGGACGACGGCACCGTCCGGCTGGGCCGCCTCGCCGCGTACGTGCGCGACAAGCGCGTCCCGCTGGAGATGTGCCCGACCTCCAACCTGCAGACCGGCGCCGCGGCCTCGTACGCCGAGCACCCGATCGGCCTGCTCAGCCGGCTGAAGTTCCGGGTCACCGTGAACACCGACAACCGGCTGATGAGCGGCACCAGCATGAGCCGCGAGTTCGCCCACCTGGTCGAGGCGTTCGGCTACACGCTGGGGGACCTGGAGTGGTTCACGGTGAACGCGATGAAGTCGGCCTTCCTACCGTTCGACGAGCGGCTCGCGATGATCAACGACGTGATCAAGCCGGGCTACGCCGAGCTCAAGGCGGAGTGGCTGTTCAGCGCCGGGAGCTGAGGCACCGGCCCTGACCGGATGAACGCCGGTGTTCGGGACCGCAGTTGACCCACGGGTCGACACGGGACCGGCGTTCATCCGACTACTCAGTCGGGTGGGTGAACCGCCCTTGGTCCCCGCGCGATCCAGTCACTACGGTGTGCCAGTCATTGCTGACAGGCCGTGGCGGGCGGGTCCCGTCGTGCCAGCCGTGCGTGTCGGCCTCCGACGAGCACCCAAGGACGAACCACATGAAGCAGGCCACTCTCAAGGCCGCCGGCACCGCCGCGCTCGGTCTCGCCATCGCCGCGGTCGGCGCCGGAGGCGCGTCCGCCGCCCCGTCCGCCACCGGTGGTCTGGGCCTCCCGACCAACCTGCTGACCAACCCGGCGGCCACCAACGCGCTCACCGAGGCCGCGGGCAAGCTGCCGGTCGCGGACAAGGTCAGCGGCACCCTCGGCACCCTGGCCCCGACGGCCGGCCAGGCCGCCGCCCCGGTCTCCGGCGCCACCGGCAACCGGGCGGCGCTGCCGACCGTCCCGGGCCTCGACAAGACCCCGCTCGGCGGGCTCACCCAGACCCTCCCGCTCCCCGGCCTCGGCGGCTGACCCGGCCGCCGCGCACGGCCGCAGGGGCCGTCCGCTCCCCGAACGGGAGCGGGCGGCCCCTGCGGTGCGCCGTCGCCGCCGCCGGCATCACGGCTCCTGGGGGAGCAGCAGCCAGAGCGCCAGGTAGACGAGGAACTGCGGGCCGGGCAGCAGGCAGGAGACCAGGAAGATCACCCGGACGGTCCACGGGGTGAGGCCGAAGCGCTCGGCGATCCCGGCGCAGACGCCGGCGATGACGCGGTTGTGGCGGGGGCGGGCGAGGCGGCTCATGGCGGACTCCGTTGCTCTGGTGACGCCGGTGACCGGGCTCTCCGGTCGGCGTACTTCCATGCTCCGCCGCCGCCGGGCCGGAAGCCTCAGCCCGTGAGCCGATCCCGCCCCCGCCGGATGTCGTCGGCCGGCAGGACCCGGCCTCGGGGTTCCTCTCGGGGTCGGCCCGGAGACCGGCGGCCGCGCGGGCCGGGCGGCCGGCCCGTCCGGCGCCTCCCGTGCGCGGGAGTTCGGGCCGGGTGACCGCCGCCGTCCGGGATCCGGGGCCGTGCCCCGGGTGCGGCGCCCCCCGGCCGCGCGGGCGGGTCGGCGTCGCGGCGTCCGCCGCGCGCCCGTCCGGGCCCGCCGTCCGGAGGCCGGGGTGGTGCACCTCCCGGTCGCAGGCGCTGCGGACGTGCCCGCGCTCGCCGAGCCGGGCGAGCACCGCGTCGTGGACGGTGGCCGCCGCCGTGCGGCCCGGGTGCGGCTCCGGGAGCCCGGTGTACGCCTCGCGGCGGACCGGCCCGGTCCGGGCGCCGACGGGCCAGGCCGGTTCGACCGGGTTCTCCGTCGGTGCGCACACCTCGGCCGGGCCGTCGGAGTCCTCGCCCACCGCACCGTGGTGGACGGCAGGGCGGGCGGGCGTCCGTCCGCCGGGGGCGGGCGAGCGGCTGCCCGCCCGCCCGGCGGGGAACGCGGGCAGGCCGGCGACGGTCACCCGGCGCCGGACGAACAGCACCTTCTGCTCGGGGACGCCGCGTCCGGTGATCCCGTGCAGGGCCGGGTTCGCTCCGGCCGTGACCGCTCCGGCGCGGCCCACCGCCTCCCGGTGGGCCGCGGGCGCGGACTCCTGCTCGCGCCAGTGGGCGTCGAGCAGCCGGGGAGCCTCGCTGTCCGGGGGGCCGGTACCACGGCGATCCGCGCGGGCGGCATGCCCGGAGCGGCGCAGCAGCGCGGTCCGGCGGGCCCGTTCGACCCGGGCGGGGCCGTAGCGGCGGACCCAGGTGCGCGGATCGACGCGGGCGGGCGGCAGCGGACCGCGCCCGCCGCACAGGCGCGGCGCCTCGGGGCCGGGGCCGGTCCGGGCGGCGGGCTCCCCGGTGGTGACCGGGGCCTCGGGCACGGGCCCCACGGTGCTCCCTGCCCCAGGGGGAGGGGCAAGCGGTGGGGCCCGGCGGCGCGAGGGGTCAGCGGTAGTACGGCTCCACGACGGCCCGGACCTCCGCCGTCAGCGCCGGGCCGTCCTGCGGCACGGGCGGGCGGCCGCCCGCCGGGCGGATGTCCAGCAGTTGCTCGCCGGAGAGCGCGAAGACGATGCGGCCCACCCCGCTCCGGAGGAGGGCGGCCGCGCACATCGGGCAGGGTTCGCAGCTGGTGTACAGGGTGGTCCGTGCGGCCGTCGCGGGGTCGAGGTGGCGGGCGGCCCAGCGGGCGAGCTTCAGTTCGGGGTGGGCGGTGATGTCCCGGTCGGTGAGCGTGGTGTTGCGCTCCTCGGCGAGGACGGTGCCGTCCGGGGCGGCGAGGAGGGAGCCGAAGGGCGGGTCGCCGTGCGTACGGGCCTCGGCGGCCAGGGCGACGGCGCGGCGCAGCGGCGGGTGGTCGGCGGGGGTAACGCTCATGAGGGCTGGTCCGTCCGGGTCGGGTCGAGGCGGAGGTGTTCGGCGACCGCGGCGAGGGACTGCCAGGCCCGGCGGGGCCGGCGGGTCTCCTCCGGGTCGCCGTGGTAGGGGTCGAGGAGGACGGAGGCGGCGCCCAGCAGGCGGAGCCGGTCGAGGTCGGCGGCGATCTGCTCGATCGTGCCCTCGCCGGCGAGGCGCTGCGGACCGTCGACCGGCCCGGAGGTGAGCCGGAGGGCGATCCGGGGCGCGAACGCGGGTGCGGGGAGCGCCTGTTCGTCCGCGTACGCCCGCAGCCGGCCGGCCGCCTCGCACAGCCACGGCAGGGTCGTGCGCAGCGGGTGCCAGGCGTCGCCGAGACGGACGGCGCGGCGCAGGCCGGCGTCGCTGTTGCCGCCGATCCAGAGCGGGATGCGGCGGGTGCCGTAGTCGGCGGTGTCCGTCCAGGCGGCGCGCAGCCGGCGCAGGTGGTCGTCGGTCAGCCGGCCGCGCTGCTCGTAGGGGAGCCCGAGGGCGGCGAACTCCTCCCGCGCCCAGCCGATTCCGACGCCGAGGACGAGGCGGTGGCCGCTCAGCGCGTCGAGGTTGGCGGCCATCCTGGCGGTGAGGAGCGGGTGGCGGTAGGGGGCGATGAGGACGGTGGTGCCGAGGCGGAGGTGGGTGGTGTGGGCGGCCAGCCAGGCGAGGGTGGTGAACGGCTCGTAGAAGGGGGCGGGGTAGCGCTCGGCGACGTCGGGAGTGACGGCGACGTGGTCCGAGACCATCAGCAGGTCGTAGCCCAGGGATTCGACGGTGCGGGCCCAGTCGAGCAGGACCCCGGGGTCGGTGCCGGGGCCGAAGTTGGGAACGTTGACTCCGATCTTCATGGGCCAAAGCCTAGGGAGGGAACGCGGGTTGACTGAAGGGACAACCCCCGGTTCGGGGGTTGTTCCGCCGTGGAATCACCGGCAACCTGGGCTCATGACCGAGATTCTTGACGCGACGGACTGGGCGATCCTGGCCGAGCTCCAGGAGGACGGGCGGATCGCGTTCACGGAGCTGGCGCGACGGGTGAACCTGAGCGCGTCGGCGACGACGGAGCGCGTGCGGCGGCTGGAGGCGGCGGGGGTGATCACGGGCTACCGCGCCGAGGTGGACCTGGAGCGGACGGGGCACCCGGTGCAGGCGGTCGTCCGGCTGAAGTACCCGGGGCCGGCGGTCCGTCACGAACCGCTGCGGCGGCTGCTGGAGGAGCGGGCCGAGGTGCTGGAGTGCCTGCGCACCACCGGGGACGACTGCTACGTGCTGCGGATCGCTACGACGTCGATGGGGCACCTGGAGGAGATCGTCGACGAGCTGGCCCAGTTGGGCAGTACGACGACCAACCTCGTGCTCAGCCGGCCGCTGGCCTCCCGGGGCCCGGCGGTGCCGCGGGCGGGAGCGGCGCCCGAGCAGTAGCGGGGGCCGGCCGGTGGCGGCCGCGGTGGCAGCGGCCGGGGAGCGGGGCGGTGGCGGGTCCGGCGGCGAGCAGGGCGGTGAAGACGGCGCGCGCGCCCGGAAGTTCGGCAGGTCCGGCGGTGGATCCGGCCGTCACCGCTGTGGATCACCCGGGCGGTTCCGAGTATCTTGGCGACCGGCGCGCGACCGTGACGTACCGCAGGGCGTCCGACCGGCCGAGCGGTCCCGTGCTGCCCCCGGCCGGCAGCCCCGCCGGACCCGCCACGGCGTGGCCGGCCCCGCCGCCCGGGGGAGAGCCCGACGCCCCGGACGCGCTTCCTGCGGCCGGCTCGGAGCGGCTCCGTTCCCGCCCGCCGGCCGCCCCGGTCACCTCACCCCGATCAGTCCACCCCGGAGGACCTCCACCGATGAACGCCGACACCTGGCGTATCCAGCTCATCGTTCGCACCACCCAGGTCGGCGTCATCGGAGGGGCCCTCTGGGGCGCCCTGGTCGCCTTCGCCGCCTTCCACCACACCTCGGTGCCGCTCGGGGCCATGGTGGGACTCCTCTTCGGGACCTTCGTCTCCATACCGACCGGCTCGCTGCTCTCCGCCCTCCCCGAGCGGCTGGCCTTCCACCGGTGTTCCGCCCCCGCGCTCGGCGCGCTCCTCACCGCGGCGGCCGGCTACTTCGTGCTCGCCCGTGTCCTCCGCGAGCCGCACGCGCTCCTCGACCTCGACGTCGTGCTGCTCTTCCTCCTCTCCAGCGGCCTCACCGCCGTCGCCTTCTTCCTCGCCGTCCGCAGCCTCCGCCGGACCCGCGCGACGGTCTGACCGTCCGCCCGTCGGAACGCCCGGGGTGCGATCGCCGGGCCGCGGAGCGGTCCGGACCCGGCGTCGCGTGTCCGTGGCGTTCGCCGGACCCGTGCGACGGTCCGGCCGTGCGGCGGTCCGGCCGTCCGGCGGCCGTACCGTCGGAACACCCGGCGGCCGGTGCCCTCCGGACCCGGCGTCGCGTGTCCGCCTCGCGTGCCCGCGCCCGCGTCCGGCCGCTTCCGGGGAGCTGCGCCACCGGCCGACGCGGCGTCAGCCGGTGAGGCGGAGGGCGTAGTAGGCGTGCAGGGCGGCCTCGGCGCCGGAGCCGGTGGCGGTCATGATGCGCTGGGCGCGGGAGGAGCGGAGGTCCCCGGCGGTGAGGATCCGGGGGTGCTGGAGGTCGGGCGGGCAGTAGCCGTCGGCGGAGCGGACCAGGCTGCCGGGAAGGGCGGCCGGGCGGACGCCGAGGTTGACGAAGACCGTTCCGGGGGCGAAGGTGCCCAGCCCGCCGGCGGTGATCCGGCCCCCGGCGGCGGGACGCAGCTCCAGGGTGCCGAGTTCCAGCAGGGTGACGCGCGGGTCGTCGCGGACCTCGTCGGCCTTGTAGGCGTCGGCGGGCGGGTGCGGGACGATCAGGTCGAGCGGGGTGTCGGGATGGGCGCGCAGCAGGGTGCCGAGGGGGCGGTCGGCGCCGAGCACGAGCGCGCGCCGGCCGGCGAGGCGGGCCGCGTCGGCCTCCCAGAGCGGTGCCGGCGGGCCGACGGCGGCCGGGGCGAGCCAGTCGGCCTCGTCGGGGCGGGCGGCGCGGACACCGGTGGCGACGATCGCGTAGCGGCCCCGTACGCTGCGGCCCGGTCCGGCGGGGTCCGGTCCGGCCGGGTTCCGTCCGGCGCTGTCCGGTCCGGCGCTGTCCGCCCCGGCAGGGTGCGGCCCGGCCAGACGGACGGTCACCCCGCTCCCGTCCGCGTGGAGTTCGGCCGCCGTCGTGCCCGACAGGACGTCGCAGGAGCCGGCGACCTGCCGGAGGTCCGCCGCGCAGGCGTCGGCGAAGGCGGTGCCGGTGGCGAAGCCGAGCACGTTGCGCACCGCCGGGACCCGCCGCAGGGTGTCGCCCGGTTCGCGCCGTTCGACGAGCACCGAGCGGAGCCCGACGCTCGCCGCCATCACCGCCGCCGCGCAGCCCGCCGGTCCGCCGCCGACGATCACCAGGTCGTAGGGCGTCGGCCCGGTCCCCGTCACCATGCTCCGAACAACTCCTCCGTCGTCACCAGCCACCGTGCCCCGATGAGGCGCCGGGCGACCCGCAGGCCCGCGTCGTGCACCTCGGGGCCGGCCTCGCTCGCGCACGCGTCGGTGACGATCCACGGGGTGAACCCGCGCTCGAAGGCGTCCGCCGCGGACTTGAGCACGCAACTGTCCGTCGCCACCCCGCAGAACACCAGGTCCGTCCACCGCTCGGCCGCCGTCAGCGCCTCGGTCTCCGGCGTGAACCAGGTGTACGTGTGCTTCTCGACCACCGCGCGGGCCCGTGCGGCACGCGTCCGTACGGCGTCCACCAGGTCGGTCTCCGGAGCCCCGCGCAGCCGCCGCCAGTCCAGCAGCCGCTCGAACGGGCTGCCCTCGGTGTTCACGTACCGGGTGAACACCACCGGTCGCCCGCCCGCCGACCACCGGTCCACCAGCGCCCCGACGGCCGGGACGACGTGCCGCGAGTGCCGGTTGACGAAGCCGTTCTGCAGGTCGACGACGATCAGTGCCGCCCGCCGTTCCGCCAGGGGTCCGCCCACACCCGGCAGCGTAGCGCCCGCCGGGCGGAATTGCGGTTGCCGCCGCCCGGGGCTGCGGTTAGCCTCGCCGCAACACGTCGACGGAGACGAGTACCTCCGGGCCCCGCGAGCCGAGAGAGCCGCCGGCTGCTGAGAAGGCGGCCTCGCGTCCGGGAGGGAAGACACTCCCGAGTGCGGGGAGGAAATGCCCCGCCGGCCGGCCCCCGTCACCGGGCCCGAACGAGGCCGCCGCCCGCCCAGGCGACGGCGGCGAAAGTGCGGTGGCACCGCGAGTACCCTTCTCGCCCGCACTCCCAAGGGATCACCACGACGCCCCCGGAGGGCCGCGATGATCCACCACAGCACCACCGACGCCGGTACACCTGCTGCCGCACCTGCCGGCACGACCGCCGGCGCGACCGCCGGAACCGCCCGCGCACTGGCCGCCGAACTGCCCGGCCGGGTCGGCGAGCACGTCGAACTCGCCGGCTGGCTGCACCGCCGCCGCGCGCTGAAGTCCGTGACCTTCCTCGTCCTGCGCGACCGCTCGGGCCTCGCCCAGGTGGTCGCCCCCGCCGGCACGGCGGACCTGCCCGAGGAGACGGTGCTGCGCGTGCGCGGCACCGTGACGGCCAACCACCGGGCGCCGAACGGCGTCGAGCTGACCGGGCCGGCCGTCGAGGTGCTCTCCCGGCCGGTCGCGGCACCGCCGTTCGACCTCTTCCGCCCGACCGTCCCCGCCTCGCTCCCGGTCGTCCTCGACCACGCGCCCGTCACCCTGCGCCACCCCCGCCTGGCGGCGCTGCACCGCGTCTCGGCGGCCTCCGTGCACGGCTTCCGGGCGGCGCTCGACGCCCGCGGGTTCACCGAGATCCACACGCCCAAGGTGGTCTCCTCGGCGACCGAGTCCGGCGCGGAGGTCTTCGCCCTGGACTGGTTCGGGCGCCCGGCGTACCTGGCGCAGTCGCCGCAGTTCTTCAAGCAGACGATGGTCGGGGTCTTCGAGCGGGTCTACGAGACCGGGCCGGTGTTCCGGGCAGAACCGCACGACACCGCGCGCCACCTCGCCCAGTACACCAGCCTGGACGCCGAACTCGGCTTCGTCGCCGACCACCGGGACGTCATGGCGCTGGTGCGGGAGGTGCTCGCCGGGATGACCGGGGCGGTCGCCGAACGGGCCGGGGGCGCGCTCGCCGCGCTGGGCGCCGGCCTGCCGGCCGTCCCGGCCGAGATCCCGTCGCTGCACTTCACCGAGGCGATGCGGATGCTGGGTGCCGACGAGCCCGACCTGTCGCCGGAGCACGAGCGCCGGCTCGGCGCCTGGGCGCTGCGCGAGCACGGCAGCGCGTTCCTCTTCGTGACCGGGTACCCGATGCGCAAGCGGCCGTTCTACACCTGCCCCGACCCGGACCGGCCGGAGTACTCGAACAGCTTCGACCTGCTCTTCCGGGGCCTCGAACTGGTCACCGGCGGCCAGCGGCTGCACCGGTACGAGGACTGCCTCGCCGCCCTCGCCGCCCGCGGGGAGCCGGTCGGGCCGTACGAGGGGTACCTGCGGGCCTTCGCCCACGGGATGCCGCCGCACGGCGGGTTCGCGCTCGGCCTGGAGCGCTGGACGGCGCGGCTGACGGGGGAGGAGAACGTCCGGCGCACGGCGCTCTTCCCCCGCGACGTGCACCGGCTGACACCGTGAGATGAGCCGGGCGACGCCGCCGGGCGGCACCCCCTTACGACCCGCTGCTGTTCGGGGCGCGGCTGGCCGCCCAGTACGTCCTCGGCTTTCGGGCGGGGCCGGTGGGTGGGTGCGGGATGTCCCGGATCCGGGCGCCCAGCTGG
>NZ_JBHJRC010000254.1:0-12207 GCF_042261735.1 Kitasatospora sp. NPDC056327
GGCGAGGCCGCCCTCCGCGCCCCGGGCGCGCGTCCGGCTCCCCTCCCGTCCGGCTCCCCGCGGCCTACGGCCGGGTCATCCGCAGCACGTCCAGCGCCTCGTCCAGCTGCTCCACGGTGAGCCTCCCCTGCTCGACGTACCCGCGGTCGAGCACCACCTGACGGATGGTCCTGCGCTCCGCGAGCGCCTGCTTGGCGACCTTGGCCGCCTCCTCGTACCCGATGTACCGGTTGAGCGGCGTCACCACCGAGGGCGAGGACTCCGCGTACTCCCGGGCCCGCTCGGCATTGGCGGTGAGGCCGTCCACCGCGCGGTCGGCCAGCAGCCGGGCGCTGTTGGCGAGCAGCCGGACCGACTCCAGGACGTTGCGCGCGATCACCGGCAGCATCACGTTGAGCTCGAAGTTGCCGCTCGCCCCGGCGACCGTGACGGTGGCGTCGTTGCCGATCACCTGGGCCGCGACCATCAGCACCACCTCGGGCAGCACCGGGTTGACCTTGCCGGGCATGATCGAGGACCCCGGCTGGAGGTCCGGCAGGTTGAGCTCGCCCAGGCCGGTGCGCGGGCCGGAGCCCATCCACCGCAGATCGTTGGCGATCTTGGTGAACCCGACCGCGACGGTGCGCAGCTGACCGCTCAGCTCGACCAGGCCGTCCCGCGCGCCCTGCGCCTCGAAGTGGTCCCGGGCCTCGGTCAGCGGCAGGTCGGTGGCCCGCGCCACCTCCTCGATCACCGCCGCCGCGAACCCGGGCGGGGTGTTGATGCCGGTGCCCACCGCGGTGCCGCCGAGCGGCAGCTCGGCGACCCGGGGCAGGGTGGCCAGCAGCCGCTCCCGGCCGTGCCGGACCTGTGCCGCGTAGCCGCCGAACTCCTGGCCCAGGGTGACGGGCGTGGCGTCCATCAGATGTGTCCGGCCGGCCTTGACGACGCCCGCGAACTCCGCGGCCTTGCGCTCCAGCGCCTCCGCCAAGTGCTCCAGCGCCGGGATCAGGTCGTGGCTGACGGCGGCGGTCGCGGCGATGTGGATCGAGGACGGGAAGACGTCGTTGGACGACTGGCTGGCGTTGACGTGGTCGTTGGGGTGGACCGGCCGGCCCAGGCGCTCGGCCGCCAGGGTGGCGATCACCTCGTTGGCGTTCATGTTGGAGGAGGTGCCCGAGCCGGTCTGGAACACGTCCACCGGGAACTCGGCGTCCCAGCGGCCCGCGGCGACCTCCTCGGCGGCGTCCGCGATCGCCCCGGCGGTCTCCTCCTCCAGTACGCCGAGCCGGGCGTTGACCCGTGCGGCGGCGGCCTTGATCCGGGCCAGTGCCGCGATGTGCGCGCGCTCCAGGCGCTGGCCGGACACCGGGAAGTTCTCCACCGCGCGCTGCGTCTGCGCCTGCCACTTGGCCGCGGCGGGCACCCGCACCTCGCCCATCGAGTCGTGCTCGATCCGGTACTGCTCGTCACCCATCGTGCGCTGCACCTCCTGAACGGTCCCGGTCGGCGGGCCCCGACCGCTGCGGGGCCCCGGCCCGGCCGGGTTCGGCTTCCGGTGACCACAGCCGCGCGCGGGCCCCGGGTATTTCCGGTGGCCGCCCGCGGCCGTGATCCGAAGGGGGTTCCCGGGGCCCGTCCGACGGTTCCCGCCCCGCGCCGATGCGACGCGAATCGTCGGGCAGGCCCTCGGGCGTGTCTTGTGGATCTTGTCGGACAGGCCGCGGCGAGGTGCGTGCCCCGGCGTCGCGGGCCCGGCAGTGATCCACAAGAGACGCCCTAGCGGAGGACGGCGGTGACGATCTCGTCCGGTCCGGGGCCGGCCTTGGCGACCTCGCTGCCGTCCGGCGCCCAGACGCCGGACCCGCCCGAGGTCGCGGGGTAGCTGCCGCTCGCCCCGGCGGCGGTGGCCAGCACCACCCAGAGGCTGTTGTCCTTCGCGCGGGCCGGGTAGCGGGCCTCCTTGGTGGCCACCGAGTCGGCGCCCGCGCCGTACAGGGTCGAGGCGACGTACGCGTCGACGCCGAGCGCGGCCAGCCGCTCTGCGTGGGCGGGGTCGGCGGCGTCCGCGCAGATCGCCAGGCCCAGGCGCCGGCCGTCCAGCTCCAGGACGGACGGCTGCTCGGCGGGGGAGAACCGCTCGGCCTCGGGGCCGTACAGGTCGGTCTTGCGGCAGACCACCCCGGCGCCGGTGCCGGTGACGGCGAGGGTGGCGATGTACTCCCGGCCGTCCTCCCCGGCCACCGGCGCGCCGGCCAGGGCGGTGGCGCCGGTCTCCGCGCAGGCCGCGACCAGCGGCGCGAGGCGCCCGTCGGCCGGGTCGAGGGCGGGCGCGGCCAGGTCGTAGCCGGTGAGCGAGAGCTCCGGGAAGACCACCAGCCGTGCGCCGCCGGCCGCCCGGACGGCGGCGGCGTGGCGTTCGGCGTTCACCGCGACGGTGTCGGGCCGCCCCGGGGCGGCACAGGCCGGCTGGGCGACGGCGACGGTCAGGGGAGCGGACACGCGGGGGCCTCCTGGGGGCGGTCGGCGCACCGGGCGGGGGCACCGATCGTGGGCGGTGGTCACGATCAACCTATGAGCACACCGGGAAACCGGGCAAGATTCACCCCTTCGAGTGAAGATCGCCGGTCCGGTCCCGGCTCCGCCCGCGGACGCTTCGTACGCTCACCCGGGACCGGGGGAGACCGTGACGACACCAGGGGCGGGCATGACGGCAGCAGCGGACCACCACGAGGACGACCGGACCCACGGCCTCAGCAGGCGCCGCCTGCTCGGCGCCTCCGCCGCGCTCGGCACCGGCGGATGGCTGCTGCGCGGCACCGCCGGACCGGAGGACGCCCGGGCCGACGGCGTCCCCGTACCGCCCGGACTGCCCGCCGGCACCGAGCCGTTCCTGCGGGTCTACCAGAACTGGTCCGGCGAGATCCGCACCGACCGGCTCTGGACCTGCGCCCCGCGCACGCCCGAGGAGGTCCCCGCGCTCGCCGACTGGGCCCGCGCCCACGGCTGGCGCCTGCGCGCCCAGGGCCACCGGCACACCTGGGCACCGCTCACCGTCGCCGACGACACCCCCGGCGGGTCCCGGGTCCTGCTGCTCGACACCACCCGTCACCTCACGGCGGTCACCGCCGACTCGCCCACCACCGTGCGCGCCCAGACCGGCGCGAGCATGGAGGACCTGCTCGCCCACCTCGCCGGCCGCGGCCTCGGCCTCACCGCCGTCCCCGCCCCCGGCGAACTGACCGTGGGCGGCGTGCTCGCGATCGGCGGCCACGGCACCGCCGTCCCCGCCGCCGGGGAGACCCGCCCGGACGGCCACGGCTACGGTTCCGTCAGCAACCAGGTCACCCGGCTGACCGCCGTCGTCCTCGACCCCGGCACCGACCGGTACGCCCTGCGGACCTTCGACCGCTCCGAGGCCGACAGCGCCGCCTTCCTGGTCCACCTCGGGCGGGCCTTCGTCACCGAGGTGGTGCTGCGGGCCGGTGCCGACCGGCCGCTGCGCTGCGTCAGCCGCCTCGACATCCCCGCCGACGAACTCTTCGCCCGCCCCGGCACGTCCACCGGATCCGGCCCCGCCCGCCCGCGCACCCTCGCCGACTTCGTCGAACGCGACGGCCGTGCCGAGGTGATCTGGTTCGGCTACACCGACCGGCCCTGGCTGAAGACCTGGAGCGTCGCCCCGTCCCGTCCGTTCGCCGCCCGCGCCGTCGACGAGCCCTACAACTACCCGTTCTCCGACTCCCTCCCGGAACCCGTCGCCCGGCTGGCCGGCGACCTCGTCGCGGGCGCCTGGGGATCGGCCCCGCTGTTCGGGCAGCTCCAGTACCTGATCACCAAGGTCGGCCTCACCGGCGACCTCACCGACGTCCTGCTCTCCGGCGGGCTGCTGCGCGAACTGCTCACCGGGGAGGTGCTCACCCACCTCCTCGCCGGCGGCCTGCGCTCCGACCTCTGGGGCCCCTCGCGCACCCTGCTGCAGTACGTCCGCCCGAGCACCCTGCGGGTCACCGCGAACGGCTACGCGGTCCTCGCCCCGCGCGCCGACCTCCAGTGGGTGGTGGCCGGGTTCGCCGACCTCTACCGGCGGCTGCTCGACGACCACCGCGCCCGCGGCGAGTTCCCGGTCAACGGCGCGGTGGAGATCCGGGTCACCGGCCTGGACGACCCGGCCTGGTCCGGGGTGCCCGGCGCCCGGCCGCCGCTGCTCTCCGCGCTGCGCCCGCGCCCCGACCGCCCGGAGTGGGACACCGCCGTCTGGCTCGACGTGCTCGCCCTGCCCGGCACCCCCGGCCTGCACCGCTTCGCCCGCGACCTCGAACAGGGCCTGCTGCGCCTCTTCGACGGCACCCGGGCGGGTCTGCGCGTCGAGTGGTCCAAGGGCTGGGCCTACACCGAGGACGCCGCCTGGGCCGACCCGGACGTCCTCGACCGGGTGATCCCGGCCGGCCACCGGGCCGGCGGCGGCCCGGGCTGGGACGAGGCGATCGCCGTGCTGGACCGCCACGACCCCCACCGGGTGTTCGGCAACGCATTCCTCGACCGGCTGCTGAAGCCCTGAGCCGCCCGGGGGCGCCCGCCGGTCAGACGTGCTCCATCACGATCACCGCGAGGGTCCCCGGCGCCAGGGCGCGGAACACGTGCGGGGCGTCGCCCGGGTAGCTCACGTAGTCGCCCGGGCCCAGCTCGACGGGCGCCGCCGCGGGCCCGGCCAGCGCCCGCCCGGCGCCCAGCAGCACGTGCTCGACGGTGCCCGGCATGTGCGGGTCGGAGGCGCGGGTCTCACCCGGCTCGGCCTCGATCCGGTAGACGTCGCGCCGGGCGCCCGGCGGGCAGGAGGCGAGCAGCGTCGCGGCGTAGTCGGCCCGCTCCGAGTGGGTGACCGGGCCCTCGCCGGCCCGGATCACCCGGACCACCGGACGCGGCGGGTCGACCAGCCGGCTGAACGGCACGTCCAGCGCGACGCCCAGCGCCCAGAGCGTCTCGACGCTCGGGTTGCCCACCCCCGACTCCAGCTGGGAGAGCGTCGACTTGGCGATGCCCGCCCGGCGGGCCAGCTCGGCCATCGACAGTCCGGCGCGCTCGCGCTCGCGCCGGATCGAGGCCGAGATCAGCTCGATCAGCTCGCTCCCGGGGGCGTCGCCCCCGCCGTTCCCACTCATCAGCGTTCGCTCCACAGGTCCGGGCGTTCGCCTTGACGAACGATGCTTCCCGGGTTCACTCTACTGGACATGCGTTCGCTCCTCCGAACCCTCGAACGTGCCACCCTGCGCGACATCGCCCTGGTCTGCCTCGCGGACGCGCTGGTCGGCGCCTCGTTCGGGGCCGTCTCCGTCTCCGGCGGCCTCCCGCTCTGGCTGCCGGTCGCCCTGTCCGTCCTCGTCTTCGCCGGTGGCGCGCAGTTCGCCGCCGTCGGCATCGTGCTCACCGGCGGCGGCCCGCTCGCCGCCGTCGTCACCGGCCTCGTCCTCAACGCCCGTCTGCTGCCCTTCGGCTTCACCGTCGCCGACGCGCTCGACGGCCCGCGGTGGCGCCGACTCCTCGGCGCGCACCTGCTCACCGACGAGTCCACCGCGTTCACCCTGCTGCAGTCCGACCCCCGGCGGCGCCGGGCGGTGTACTGGGTGTGCGGGCTCGCCCTGTTCGTGGTCTGGAACGTCGCCGTCCTGGCCGGCGCGGCGGCCGGCGGGCTGATCGGCGACACCGACGCGCTCGGCCTGGACGCCGCGTTCCCCGCGGTGCTGCTCGCCCTCGTGCTGCCCTCGCTCGCCGACCGCCGCACCCGGGCCGCCGCCCTGGCGGGCGCCGCGGTCGCGGTGGCGGCCACGCCGTTCGTCCCGGCGGGCCTGCCGGTGCTGCTCGCCCTCGCCGGACTGCTGTTCGCCGCCCTCCCGGCGCGCCCGTCGGGGCCGAACGGGCCGTCCGGGGCGCCGGGGTTGTCCGGGCCGGCCGCAGCCGAGGACGCCGGTGCCGCGCGTGCCGCCGGTGCCGCAGACGTCACCGGTGCCGCCGGAGCCGCCCGCCTCGCCGAGGAGATCCGCTGATGCCCCTGCTCGCCGTCCTGCTGCTGGCCGCCGGCACCTACGCGTTCCGCCTCGCCGGGCCGCTGCTCGGGGACCGGCTCACCGTCTCGGACCGGCTGCGCCGACTGCTCGCCGTCACCGCCGCCGTGCTGCTGGTCGCCCTGGTGGCCACCGGCGCGCTCACCCAGGGCCACGGCTTCGCCGGGTGGGCCCGGCCGGCCGGCGTGCTGGTCGCCGGGGTGCTCGCCTGGCGCCGCGCGCCGTTCCCGGCCGTGGTGGTCGCCGCCGCCGCGACCACGGCGCTGCTCCGCCTCTGCGGCGTCTCCTGAGGGCCCGTCGCCCCCCGTCAGCCGGCCGGACCCGCTTCGTCCGCCCCGTCCGCGAGCCGCTCCCGCTGCACCTCGGGCCGCTCGCTGTCCCACAGCAGCTCCCACACCGTGAAGACGCAGTGGTAGTCCCGCATGCTCCCCTGGACGATCAGCAGATAGCGGTCGCCGTCCCGCAGCAGGCGCCGCCGTCGGGCGTTGAAGGGGTGCTTCGGGGAGTACGCCGGAACGATCCGCCGCAGCTCGGCGAGGGCTTCCTCCCGCCCGCCCTCGACCTCCGCGAGCACCTCGGCGCCCCAGAGCCGGTTGTCCCCCATGCCCTCGGTCTCCTGAACGACCACGGCCCAGCGCCCCACGATCCACCCCTCACACCTCGCCCGTGCACGAAGGCGTCATCGTAGGGCGTGCGGGGGCGCCCCGGCACCGGCACGGGCGCCGGCTCCCGGCCGCCGGACTGTGCAGATGGTCACTCCTTCGTCCCCCGCCCGGGCCGCGGCGGGTGCGTCATACTCGCCGGTACTCGACGTCGCGACGGTTCGCACCCCCGAGACCACAAGGAGCGCTTCGATGGCGAAGCCGACCAGGATCGACCCCGCCGACGTGCTCGCCGTCGGTGACCTGCTCACCGACGAGGAGCGGCTCGTCCGCGACACCGTCCGCAGGTTCGCCGACGAGCGGATCCGCCCGCACATCGGCGACTGGTTCGAGCGCGGGGTCTTCCCCGCCCGCGAACTCGCCCCCGAACTCGGCGCCCTCGGTGTGCTCGGCATGCACCTCGACGGCTACGGCTGCGCGGGCTCCGGCGCCGTCGCCTACGGGGTCGCCTGCATGGAGCTGGAGGCCGCCGACTCCGGCCTGCGCAGCTTCGTCTCCGTCCAGGGCTCGCTGGCGATGCGCTCCGTCCACGCCTTCGGCTCCGAGGAGCAGAAGCAGCGCTGGCTGCCCGGCCTGGCCGCCGGCGAGCTGATCGGCTGCTTCGCCCTCACCGAGCCGGACTTCGGCTCCGACCCCGCCAACATGCGCACCCGCGCCCGCCGCAAGGGCGCCGACTGGGTGCTCACCGGCACCAAGACCTGGATCACCAACGGGAGCATCTCCGACGTCGCGGTCGTCTGGGCGCAGACCGACGACGGCGTCCGCGGCTTCCTCGTCGAACCCGGCACCCCCGGCTTCACCGCCACCGACGTGCCCGGCAAGCTCTCCCTGCGCGCCTCGGTGACCAGCGAACTCGCCTTCGACGAGGTGGTGCTGCCCGCCGACGCCGTGCTGCCCGGCGTCACCGGCCTGCGCGGACCGCTCTCCTCCCTCAACGAGGCCCGCTTCGGGATCCTCTGGGGCACCGTCGGCGCCGCCCGCGACTGCTACACCGCCGCCCTCGACTACGCCGGGTCCCGCGTCCAGTTCGAGCGCCCGATCGCCTCCTTCCAGCTGACCCAGCAGAAGCTCGTCGAGATGATGCTGGAGGTGGAGAAGGCCTACCTGGTCGCGCTGCGGATCGGCCGGCTCAAGGACGAGGGCGCCGCCCGCCCCGCGCACATCAGCTTCGGCAAGCTCAACAACGTCCGGGCCGCGCTCGACGTCGCCCGCAGCGCCCGCACCGTCCTCGGCGCCAACGGCATCACCACCGCCTACCCGGTGCTGCGGCACGCCAACAACCTGGAGTCGGTGCTCACCTACGAGGGCACCAGCGAGATCCACACCCTCGTCCTCGGGGAGACCATCACCGGCGAGGCCGCCTACCGCTGAGCCCCGCGGCCGCCGGGCCCGCCGCCCCCGAAAACCGGTTTCCGGCCCGGGCCGTTCATGGTTGGCTTCCTGCCCATGAACGGCCCGACCACCACACCCGCCCTGCCCACCACCACCCTCTGGCGGCCGACCGGCCCCGAGGAACTGGCCCTGGTCGAGGCCGCCGACCGGCGTGCCTGGCCGCCGCGCCTCCCCGAGCAGCCGATCTTCTACCCGGTGCTCGACGAGGACTACGCGATCCGGATCGCCCGGGACTGGAACGTCCCCGCCTCCGGCGTCGGTTACGTCACCCGCTTCGAGGTGGACACCGCCTTCCTCGCCCGGTACCCCGTCCGCCGGGCGGGCGGCCGCACCATCCTCGAACTCTGGGTCCCCGCCGAGGACCTCCCGGAGTTCAACCGGCACCTGGTGGGCCGCATCGAGGTCGTCCACGAGTTCCGCCCCGAGCCGTGACCGGCGCGCGCCGGTTCCGCCGGCCGCCGCCCCGGCGCCGCCGCGCCGCGCCGCTCACCGGGCCCGCCGCCGGGCCGACCGGTCCGGGCGCGTCCGGGCGCCGCCGAGCGACCCGCCCGCCCGGCGACGGGGCGGCGCTCCGCGCGGCCCGGCGCGGAACGAGGGCTTCCGGACGTGGTGCGTCCACCCACCGTTACCGTCGGGTACACCTGGCGGTCCGGCGGGGCGTGAAGCATGGGCCGGTCGGCGGCGCCCGCCCGGTGCGGACGCGGCCGGCGCCCGCACCGCGAAAGGAACCGCCCGCCCATGTCCACACCCCCGCCGCCGCACCGCCGTGTCCTCGTCGTCGGGATCGACGGCGTCCGGTACGACCTGCTGGACGAGGTCCCGATGCCCCGGCTCGCGGAGGTCGCCGAGGCCGGGTTCCTGGTGCCGGTGACGGTGGCGGAGTCCACGCCCACCATGTCCGGGCCGTGCTGGGCCACCATCGTCACCGGCGTCGAGCCCGCCAAGCACGGCGTGTGGGGCAACCACCTCGGCGGCAACCGGCTGGACGTCTTCCCGGACTTCACCACCCGGCTGACCCGCGGCGAGGGCCTGCGCACCTTCGTGGCGGCCGGCTGGGACCCGCTGGTGATCGGCGAGTCCGGCGGGCCGCTGTTCCGCGCACCCGGCCGCCTCTGCTACGTCGCCCCCGCCGAGGACACCCCCGAGGCCTGGGAGGCCGTCGACGAGGAGGTCACCCGGGAGGCCGTCGACGTGCTGCGCGACGCCGACCCGGAGGCCTCCTTCGTCTACCTGGGCGCCGTCGACGAGACCGCCCACTTCCTCGGCTGCGGCGCCGAGTACCGCGCCGCGATGCGGGCCGCCGACGAGCGCCTCGGCCGGCTCCTGGACGCGGTCCGCGCCCGTCCGGGCCACGCCGGCGAGTCCTGGACGGTCATCGTGGTCACCGACCACGGCCACGTGGACACCGGCGGCCACGGCGGACGCACCCTGGAGGAGCGCACCGCCTGGGTCGCCTGCGCCGGTCCCGGCATCCCCGCCGCCCCGCCCGCCGGCGAGATCCGCCACCCCGACGTCGCGGCCCAGGTGTACGCCGCGCTCGGCCGCCCGATCGACCCGCACTGGACGCTGGACGGGCGCCCCTTCCCCCTCGCGGTCCCCGTCCCCGCCGGGGTCTGACGCCCCGCCGCCGCCGGCCGGCCACCCGGCCGGCGGTGTCCGGCGTACGGGTGGAGCCCGCGCCGGGACGGCACCCGGGCGGCCCCGGCCGGGCTGCGCCCGGGACGGGTCCGGGCCAGGCTCGACCGGGGGGAACCCCCGGACCGGCCGGCCGCGTGTACCTCTCAGGGTGGAGGCCGTACCCCGAAAGGGTGGCGGACGATCACGACCTGGTGGTGACGCCACGGCACCCGGGCGGGCACCAGGATGGGGACGACGGGGGAGGCCGGCTCCCGGTGACGGGGACCGGCCGCCGCAGGAACAGCAGGATCCAGGAGAGGACAGGCGGGCATGAACGGCATCGCGGGGAAGATCGCACTCGGAGTGGCCGGCACGGGCATGGCCGTCGCCGTCGCGGCCGTGGCGGTCGGGCCGAGGGTCGCCGACTGGTACGACGGCCGGCACCAGGAGCAGTCCTCCTACAGCACCGGCAGCGCGGCCAAGGCCGACCGCCACTCGGTGCCGGCCTGGCTGCCCGACAACGCCTCCGCCGTCCGCTACCTGATGTCCACCACCGGGGACGACCGGCTGCTGACCGCCACCCTCCCGGAGGGGCGGCTGCCCGCGGGCTGCAAGGCCGGCGGTACCGGCCGCGGCACCCACCCGGCGCCGGTCACCCTCAGGGCCGGCTGGTTCCCGCAGACCGTCACCACGAAGGCCACCGGCTTCTGCGGCCACTACAACGTCACCCTGACGGGCAACCAGCTCTACGCCTGGCAGGACGGCGCCGCCGTCCAGGCCGCCCTGCGGGCCGAGCGCCTCTCGCGCTGACCCCCGGCGGCCCGGGGCGTCCCGGGCCCTACGAGGCGTCCCGGGCCGCCGGGGCCCGCGGCCCGGGCGGCCGGATCCGGACGGGTCCGCTGGGCCGGGCGGCCGCCCCGGCTGTCGGCGGCCCCGGGCGCTGGGGTAGGACGGAGCGAGCACGAACGCCGTGCCCGTTCCGAGAGGAGCCCCATGCCTGGCCCGACCGCCGGCTCAGCCGGTGACACGTCGACCGCCTCCCATACCCCCGCCGGCACCGGTGGGACCGCCGATCCCGCCGCTCCGGTCACCTCGGACGCCCCGGCTTCCCCGGCCGTCGCCCCGGCGGCCCCGGCCACCCCGGGGGGCGTCGTCGCCGCGGCCGTCACGGCCGCCGACGCCCCCCGGGGCACCGGCGCCGGCGGCCGCGGAGCCATCCTCGTCCTCGGCGGTCTGGTCGCCCTCGGCCCGCTCACCACCGACCTCTACCTGCCCGGCCTGCCCGCGATCGCCGAGGACCTCGCCGCCGAACCGGCAGCCGTCCAGCTCACCCTCACCTTCTCGATGTTCGGCGTCGCCGCCGGCCAGCTGATCTTCGGCCCGCTCAGCGACCGCTTCGGCCGCCGCCCGCCGCTGCTCGTCGGGCTCGTCGTCTACACCCTCGCCAGCGTCGCCTGCGTGATCGCGCCGAACCTGCCCGTCCTGATCGCCGGCCGCTTCGTCCAGGGCGCCGCGGGCGCCGCCGGACTGGTGATCGGCCGCGCCGTCGCCCGCGACCGCTTCGAGGGCGTCGCGATGATCCGCTTCCTCGCCTCGATCACCCTGATATCCGGCCTCGCGCCGATCCTCGCCCCGCTGTTCGGCGCGCAACTGCTGCGCGTCACCTCCTGGCGGGGCACCTTCGGCGCACTGGCCGCCCTCGGCCTGCTGCTCACCCTGGTGGCCTTCGGCGCGCTGCGCGAGACCCTCCCGGCCTCCGCCCGCCGGGGCGGCGGCCTGAGCGTCACCCTGCGCACCATGGGCGGGCTGCTGCGCGACGTGCCGTTCCTGGGCCTGATGCTGACCAGCACCTTCGCCTTCGGCACGCTGTTCGGCTACATCAGCGGTTCCTCGGTGGTGCTCCAGCACGTCTACCACGTGTCGCCGCAGACATACAGCCTGCTGTTCGGGCTCAACTCGCTGGCGATCGTCGCGTCCACCCAGGTGAACGGGCGGCTCCTGGCACCCCGGTTCGCCGCCGCCAAGCTGATGCTCGCGGGTCTGGTGACGGCGGTCGCCGCCGGGGTCGCGCTGGTCCTGGTGACCGCGGTGTGGGACCTCGGGCTGGTCGCCGTCTGCGCCTCGCTCTTCGTGGTCATGGCCGCCCTCGGTGTCGTCCTGCCGAACTCGGCGGCCCGTGCGCTGAGCCTGGTCCCCCCGCAGGCCGCCGGGTCGGCCTCCGCGCTGCTCGGCACCGCCAACTTCCTCTGCGGCGCCGTCGTCGCCCCGCTCAGCAGCCTGGGCGGCAGCCCCTCGGCGGTGCTGCTCGGGGTCGTCGTGCTCACCTGCGCGCTGCTCGCGACGGCGTCCTACCTGATGCTCCTGCGGCACGGCCGGCGGGTGGCGGCGGCCGCCGCCTGACCGGCCCGGCCGCCCGGCCCGGATCGCCGCGCCGGCCCGGTCGCCCCCCGATCGGTGGCCGGACACGGGTCCGCCGGGGTGCCGCGACCCGGAGG
>NZ_JBHJRC010000255.1:0-12128 GCF_042261735.1 Kitasatospora sp. NPDC056327
CGGGGGGGGGGGGGGGGGGGGGGGTGGGGGGGGGGGCGGCCGGGGGGGGGGCCCCCCCCCCCCCCGGGGGGGGGGGGGGGGTGCAGGCAGTCCGTGGGGGCAGGGTCCCGTGCGGGGTCAGGGCTGGGGTGGGGTTACGGGTGAGGGGGTGCCGGTGGTCAGCTTCAGCAGGTCCTCGTAGGTCATCGGGACCACGGTGTGGGGGTGTCCGGCGGCGGCCCACAGCAGGTCGTGGCCGGCGAGGGCGGTGTCGACCACGGTGCGGAGCGGGCTCGGGTGGCCCACCGGGGCGACGCCGCCGATGGCCTGTCCGGTGGCCTCGCGGACCTGGGCGGCGGTCGCCCGGGTGATCGGGCCGGTGCCCAGGGCGTCGGCGAGGAAGGCGGTGTCGACGCGGTGGGCGCCGCTGGTCATGACCAGGAGGGGTGCGCCGTCGCAGACGAACACCAGGCTGTTGGCGATGGCGCCGACCTCGCAGCCGAGGGCCGCGGCAGCCTCGGCCGCGGTGCGGGCGGAGTCGGGCAGGACGCGGATCCCGCCGGGCAGGCCGGCCTCGGTCAGGGCGTCGGCCACCGCCCGGCTGCGACTGGGCAGGGACGTGTCGTCGGTCATCGCCCCATCCTGCCGCACCCACCGCACCGCGCTGCACCGCCCGGCCCGGACAGCGGGGACCCGGCGCCGGGAAGTGCCCGGGCGGCCCGTCCGAGCGCCCCTCCGGGGAGCCGTGCGGGGCCCACGGCGGCCCGCAGGGGGTGGAGAAGGGTTCGACGTTCTGGGGGGATTCGGTGGAACCCGCAGCGTGCCGGGCACTTCCGGGGTTCCGTGTCGGGGAACGGACAACCGGAGGCACGGCGATCCGGCCCTCCGATCCGGCCCGCGGGCCCCGCCGGGGCCACCGAGAGGAAGGCTCCAGGTCCGCCGATGCCGGGTACCGTCACCAGGAACCGCGCGAACCACGTGAACCGACTGAACCGCGAGCCGGACGGGACCCGTTCCCCTGGGCGGAAGTCTCCGCCGGGAACCGGCCCGGAGCGGTCCGGCGGTCCACAGACCGGACGGCGGCGGCCTCCGAACGGGGGCGCGAGGGGCGTGCGGAGAGCGCGTGCGAGGGGCGCGAAACAGGCCCTGACCAGCTGTGAACCCCGTACTACGGACATGTTGAGGACTTGTGTGTGCACGGCCCGAAGATCGAACGGGCTTTCACTCCTAACACACCGTATGACTAGTATCGCCTCGTCATAAAGCCCGTGCCCCGGTCGGTCCGGCCCACCCAGGCCGGCCGCCAGCCCCAAGGAGTCTGCTCTGCGCGCGCGTGCGAATCGGCGGCCCCCGACGCCGAAGGCCCCCCGCAGGCGTCGTCCGCGCCTGTCACTGCGGACGGCACTGCTCGTCCTCGCCCTCGTCCCCAGCATCGCCCTGGCCGTCCTCTGGGCGGTCACCAGCGGTGTGACCTTCTTCGACTTCCAGCGCCAGGCGGCGCAGGGCCTGCTGGCCCAGAAGGCGGGACAGCCGTCCAACATCGTCTACTACAACCTCCAGGAGGAGCGCCGGCTCAGCGCCGAGGCGCTCGCCCGGCCCGGCTCCGTCACGGACCAGCTGAAGCGCCAGCGCCAGCTGACCGACGAGGCCGTGCAGAAGTTCCAGACCCTCTCCGGCGAGACCGCCGACAGCGCGCCCGCCGAGGTCCGCACCGCCGTCGCCGAGGCCCGGCGCGCGATGGAGCGCCTCGGCGAACAGCGCGCCGCCGTCGACAAGGGCAGCGCCGACCAGCAGAGCGTCTACGCGTACTACACCGACCTCATCGCCGTGGACCTGCGGCTGTTCACCGCACTCAGCCACGTGGAGAACGGCGAGGTCACCTGGATCTCCAAGACCCTGGTCAACTCCTTCTGGGCGAAGGAGATGCTGGCCCGCGAGGACGCGATCCTCGCCCGCGGCTGGCCGTCCGGGAAGCTCAGCGCCTCCGACTACCAGCTCGTGCAGCAGGCGATCGGCGCCCAGGAGCACCTCTTCACCGTCCAGGTCGTGCCGTACGTGCCGGCCGGGGAGCGGAGCGCCTGGTCCGAGCTGATGAGCGGTTCGGCCTGGCAGGCCAAGGCCGCCGTCGAGCAGGCGCTGTCCCGCCCGGCCGCCGCCGACGCGACCGGCACCGTCCGCCTCCCCCAGCTCCAGGACCAGTGGCGACAGGCCGTCGACCAGGTCAACCCGGCGCTGGTGAAGGTGATGGAGGCCCGCACCGCGGGCGTGGTCGAGGTCGGCAAGGACTCGTTCCTCTCCCTGCTCACCCGGGTCGTGCTGACCGCGGTGATCGGCCTGGTCACGGTGGTCGCGGTGCTCCTCGCTAGCTGGCGCCTGACCCGCTCGCTGCGCCGCCGGATCAAGGACCTCCAGAGCCAGGCGCAGGAGCTGGAGCGCACCCTGCCCGAGGTGGTGGAGCGGCTCGCCCGCGGCGAGCAGGTCGACGTCGAGGCGGAGAGCCGGGCGATCACCGCCGGCTCGCACGCCCGCGGCGGCGACGAACTGGCGCAGCTCGGCCAGGCGATGAACCTGGCCCGCACCTCCGCGCTGGAGACCGCCGTCCGGCAGGCCGAGCAGCACCGCGGCTTCGAGCGGCTGCTGCAGCGCATCGCCCGCCGCACCCAGCTGCTGATCGGTCAGCAGCTGCGCAAGCTGGACACCCTGGAGCGCCGGCACGAGGACCCGGAGGTGCTGGAGGGCCTGTTCGACCTCGACCACCTGACCGCCCGCCTGCGCCGCTACGAGGAGAACCTGGTCATCATGGCCGGGGGCCAGCCGCAGCGGAAGTGGCGCAAGCCGGTACCGCTGCTGGACGTGCTGCGCTCCGCGCAGGGCGAGGTGCAGGAGTACCGCCGGGTCGTGCTGGACGTCGAGGGCCACCCGTGGCTCTCGGAGCGGGCCGTCGGCCCGGTCGCCCACGTGGTCGCCGAACTCATGGAGAACGCGGCGACGTTCTCGAAGCCGCCCACGCCGGTCGACGTCCGGGCAGCCGTCGTCGGGCGCGGGCTCGCGATCGAGATCGAGGACCGCGGCCTGGGCATGGACCCGGAGCAGTACGACGCGGCCAACGCGCTGATGGCCGCCGCGCTGGAGGACGAGCCCCCGCGCACCGACATGCTGGCGCGCGGCGACGACATCCGCCTCGGCTTCCACGTGGTGGGCCGGCTGGCGGCGGCGATCGGCCTGCAGATCGAGTTCCGCCCGTCGGCCTTCGGCGGGACCAGGGTGGTCGTGCTCGTCCCCGGCGAGTTCGTCCTGGACGGGGACTCCGGGCTGCCGGACGGTGCGGCGGTCACCCCGATCCCGCTCGCCCGGCGGCAGCGGCCCGAGCAGCGCGGGGACGCCGCGCCGCTCGCCTCGGTGACCGAGATGCCCTCCGCCGTGACCTCCTCGGCGGCCTCGCCGGTCGTCGCGGTGGACGAGGCGGAGGAGCGCGCGGCCCGTGAGGGACGCGGCACCCGCCCGGATCCCGCGCTGGACCCGGACCTCGATCTGGACCTGGAGCTGGCGACCGACGACTGGTTCACCCCCGGTGCCCGCCAGTCGCAGGCCCAGGCGTTCGCCCACGTCGAGTTCGTGCCCCCGTCGGACGACGAGGTGCTCGGGGGCCCGGCCCGCGAGGAGTACGCCGGTCCGGACGGTTTCGGGAACGGCGCGGACGGCACCGGCTTCGGCCACGGAGCAGGCCAGGGAACGGGCCACGGCACCGATCGGGACGAGGGCTTCGCCGTCGGCGACGCCGACGGCTACCTGCACCCGCTCGCCGAGCCCGGCACGCCCGTGCAGCACGGCTCGCCCGCCGGCCCGTACGGCTACGCCGGCACCGGGTACGACGGCGCGGCCCCCGGCACCTCGGCGCAGGGCGTCCCGGCGCAGGGCGTCCCGGCCCACGGTCTCCCGGCCCACGGTGTCCCGGCGCAGCACGCGCCCGGGTTCGAGGCCCCGGCCTACCCGGACATCGCCTACGCGACGGTCATGCCCGCCGAGGCGCCGTACGCCGACGAGCAGTACCGGCCCGCCGACAACTACCGGCTGGCCGAACGCCGGCAGCACGGCGAGCGGACCACCGACGCCGCGCACACCCCGGACGCCGGCCGCACCGGGCTCGCCCCGCACACGCCGTACGGCGCGCACCCGGCGGCCCCGCTGCCGCCCGCGCCGCCCGTGTCCGCACCGTCCGCGTACGCCGACCCGCTCGGCGCACCGGCCGGGCCGCCGCCCGTCGCCGGCTCCCAGCCGCCGCTGCCGCAGCGCGTCCGCCAGGCCAGCCTGGCCGCCGAGCTGCGCGTCCCGCCGCCGCCCCGGGTCACCCACCCCGCCCCCGGCGCCGCCCCGGCCGCCACGGCGGGCCCGTTCCAGCGGCCGCCGCGCCGTTCGGGTGCCACGGTCGGCGCCTTCCAGCGCCAGTCCCGGGCCGCCCGCAACCCCGACGGTGCCGGGCCCGAGAGCGCCGGCACCGACCCGGGCCGCACCCCCGCCGACCACACCCCCGGGGCCCACGCCCCCGGCGGCCGCACGCCCTCCGGGCGCACCCCGGCCGGCGCGCTCCCGCCCGCCGGTACCCTCCCGCCAGGCCCGTCCGCCCCCACGGCCGGCGCCGGATCCCCGACTCCCGCGCCGGGCAGCTCCCCCTGGGCGCTCCCGGCCGCGGACCCCCGAACCACGAGGACGGAAGAGCAGTCATGAACCGCACCATCGCCACCCACCAGGACCTCGACTGGCTGCTGGACGGACTCGTCGACACCGTGCCCGGGACGAGAAGCGCCGTGCTGCTCTCCGACGACGGCCTCGTGGTCAGCCACTCCCGCACCATCGACCGCGCCGACGCCGAGCGCCTGGCCGCCGTCGCGACCGGCCAGCAGAGCCTGGCCCGGGGCATCGGCCAGCTCTTCGACGGCGGCGCCGTGCACCAGGTGATCGTCGAGCTGGCCGAGGTCTGGCTGTTCATCATCGCCGCCGCCCAGGGCACCCACCTGGCGGTGGTCGCCGACCAGGAGGTGGACGCCGAGGTGATGTCGGTGGCCATGCACCAGCTCGTCCAGCAGGTCGGCCAGAAGCTCAGCACGCCGGTCCGCAGCGAGTTCGACGCCTTCTCCAGGAACCGGGGGTGAGCCTGCGGTGAGGCCGCACTGGAGCGAGCTGCCCGACGAGGACGAGGACGAGGAGTACGGCGCGGGCACGATGGTGCGCCCGTACACCATCACCCGCGGCCGGACCGCGCCCGAGCACGACCACCTCACCCTGATCACCCTGATGACCACGGTGGAGGAGCTCGCGGACCCGGTGCTGGCCTCCCGGTCCTCCGGTGCCCGCGGGCTTCAGCCGGAGCACCGGCTGATCCTGGAACGGTGCCGCCGGCCGGCCGCCGTCGCCGAGGTGGCGGCCGGGCTCGACCTGCCGGTCTCGGTCACCAAGATCCTCCTGGGCGACCTCATCGCCCAGGGGTTGCTGATGGCCCGGGCACCGATCTCGGTGGCCCGGGCCGCGGGGGACGGCGGCCTGGACCTCGGGCTGCTGACGGCCGTACGCGAAGGACTCCGGAGGCTCTGAACCATGGCACCATCCGCACCTCTCCCCTCCTCCTCTTCTTCCCCCTCCCCCGGTCCCGTCGTCCCGTCGGCCGTGAAGATCCTCATCGCCGGCGGGTTCGGGGTGGGCAAGACCACCCTGGTCGGCGCGGTCAGCGAGGTCGCCCCGCTGCGCACCGAGGAGTACCTCACCCGTGCGAGCGAGGGCGTGGACGACCTGTCCGGGGTGGACAGCAAGGAGACCACCACGGTCGCACTGGACTTCGGGCGGATCACCGTCAGTCCGGAGCTGGTGGTCTACCTGTTCGGCACGCCCGGCCAGGAGCGCTTCTGGTTCATGTGGAACGACCTGGTGAACGGCGCGCTCGGCGGCATCGTGATCGCCGACACCCGCCGACTGGACAGCAGCTTCGCCTCGATCGACTTCTTCGAGAGCCGGGGCATCCCGTTCGTGGTGGCGATCAACTGCTTCCACGGCCACAACACCCGTACGTCCGAGGAGATCCGGGCCGCGCTGGACCTCGACCCGCAGGTGCCGATGCTGATCGGCGACGTCCGGGTCCGGGCGTTCGGGCGGGAGCTGCTGCTCGCGCTGGTGGACCACCTCATGGAGCTGACGCTCGCCGCACCGGCGCGCTGAAACGTTTCATCCGCTCCCCGGCCCGCCTGCTCCTCGGCCCGTCTGCTCCCCGACCCATCCGTTTCCCCGGCCCACCCGCTCCACCGAGCCCTCCCGCTCTCCCGGGCCTTCCCGTTCCCGGGCCCGTGCTCTCCACCGGGCGCTCCCCCGAGCCCCCTCTCCCACCACCGCTTGGAGTACCACCGCCATGACCCCACCCCTGCGCATCCTCGTCCACGGCGCCGGCATCGGCGGCCTGACCGCCGCGACCGCGCTCGCCGGCCGCGGCCACCGGGTCGACGTCGTCGAGCTGCGCGACGCCCTGGAGGCGCTCGGCGTCGGCATCATCCAGCCGTCCAACGCCCTGCACGTGATGCGCGAGATCGGCGTGCTGGAGTCCTGCCTGGCGGCCGGCTTCCCGTGGGAGGTGCTGACCATCTGCGACCCCGCCGGCGGCGTCCTCGCGAAGATCCCGCAGCCCCGGATGGACGACGCGCCCTCCAACAACGGCATCCCCCGCCCCGCCCTGGCCCGGGTGCTGGGCGAGGCCGCCACCGCCGCCGGCGCGACCCTGCGCTTCGGCGCGACGATCGCCGAACTCACCGACGAGGGCGAGGAGGTGGCGGTCACCCTGTCCGACGGCAGCAGCGCCCGCTACGACCTGGTCGTCGGCTTCGACGGCATCGGTTCGCCGCTGCGCCGGCACCTCTACGGCGAGCGGTACGCGCCCGAGTACACCGGCTTCGCCAACTGGCGCGTCACCCTGCCGCGTTCGCCCGAGGTCCAGGGCGTGCTGATGTCCACCGGAAACCTGCGGGCCAAGGCACTGCTCACCCCGATCAGCACCGACCTCATGTACCTGGGCTCGGTGTTCGCCGAGGCCGAGGACTTCCGCCCGGACCCGCAGCGCGCCCACGAGCAGCTGCGCGAGCGCCTGGCCGGCTTCGGCGGCCCGGTCGCCGAGGCGCTGGCCCAGGTCACCGACCCGGCCGCGGTGGTCTACTCGCGGATCTCCCAGGTCACCGTCGAGGAGCCGTGGCACGTCGGCCGGGTGGTGCTGGCCGGCGACGCCGCGCACGCCTCCACCCCGCACCTGGCGCAGGGCGCCGCGATGGCCGTCGAGGACGCCCTGGTGCTCGCGCAGAGCCTGGACGCCGCCGACACCGTGCCCGCCGCGCTGACCGCCTGGGAGGAGCGCCGCCGGCCCCGCGCCCTCTGGGTGCAGGCGCTGTCCCGGGCGATCCTCAAGCAGGAGACCGGCACGCCGACCACCCCGGAGGAGGACGAGCTGCTCCAGGTCGGCATCCCCGGCGCCGCACACGTGCTCGTCAAGCCGTACTGAGCGGTTCCGCCCCGGGTACCCCGCCCGGCCCAGCGCGGACTTGTGTCCGCGCTGGGCCCCGGACAGACTTGACGCCCGTCCGACAAAGTGGCCGGCTGCCCGAGGGGTGACGGATGACGCCGTCGTTGTTCCGCATGCTCGATCTGCACGAGGAGGTGGAACGCGCCCGGCAGCACCCGGACGGACGGCTGTTCGTCTCCGACTACAACGGCGGGCACCCCTTCGTCGCCGACTACCTGGGCGACCTCGCGCACACCCCGCCCTACCGGCTGGGCGACGTCACCCGCTACTCGGCGCTCGACGAGGACACCGCCCTGCGCGCCAAGATCGCCCGGCTGCACGAGGGTTACGACGCCGAACCGTGCTCCCCCGGCCGGGTGGTGCCGGCCGGGGGCGCCAGCTCCCTGCTCGGCACCTTCTGCACCTGGCTCCGGCTCACCGGCCGCACCCGGATCCACTACCTGCCGCCGGTCTACTACAAGTTCGCCTACTTCTTCCGCCGGTTCGGCATCGAGCCGGTCAGACTCTCCGAAGCCCACGCCCACCAGCCCGGGTTCGACCTCCGGCTGCCCGACGAGAAGACCGTCCTGCTGCTCACCGACCCGGTCTGGTACGCCGGCCGGCGGGTCCCCGCGCTGGTGCTCAAGCAGCTCGCCGAGTGGCAGCACGCCACCGGCTCCCTGGTGTTCGTCGACGGCACCTTCCAGTACATGCGCTGGGACGGCGGGCGCCGCGAGGACTCCGCCGCGCTCCCCGCCGACCTCACCCTGCGGATGGTCTGTCCCACCAAGTACCTGTCCATCCACGGCTACCGGTGCGCCCACCTGCTCGTCCCCGAGGCGCTGCGCGAGCCGTTCGCCGAACTGCACCTCAACCTGCACGGCGACGTCACCCTCGCCGACCGGCTGTTCGCCCACCGGGCCGCCGACCTGATGCTGCTGGAGGGCAACCACCGGCTGCTCGACCACGTCCGGGCCAACCACCAGCGCCTCACCGCCTCCGGCGCGCTCGCCGCCCGGCAACGGGTCGACACCGGCTACTTCCTGTTCGCCCGCCCCACCGCGCCCGCCGACCGGCTGCTCGGCCTCGACGGCCGCCACTTCGAACTCGACGGCCACCCGGGCCACGTGCGGATCAACCTGCTCAACGAGCAGGGCCTGGCGGGTCTGGAGGAGCTGGGGCGGCCCGCGTGACCGCGTGCCGGCGCGCCCAGACCACCGCCGAGACCCGGGCCAGCAGCCGGGCCGCCGGATCCTCCGCCGCCCCGTCCGCCCCCGAGGCCAGCGGGCCGGTGTAGCAGACCGCCAGCAGGTACGGCGGGCAGTCGTCCGGGCGGACCAGGGCCGCGCAGTGCCGCACCCCGGGGAACCAGCCGTTCTTGAACGCGACCCTCGTCCCCGGCGGCAGCCCGGCCGCCAGGTCGACCCGGAAGGTGTTGCGCTCCAGCAGCCCGAGCACCTCCGGTTCGCCGTCCAGGGACTGCAGCAGCCGGACCAGGTCCCGGGCGGTGACCCGGTTGTGCACGCCGGCGTCGCGCGCCGGGTAGTCCTCGATGCCGCGCGGACTGCCGCTGCCGGTGGCGCCCGCCCGCCGCCACACCTCGGCGACCGCCTCGTGACCGACGCGGTCCAGACAGAGGTTGGTGGCCAGGTTGGAGGAGTGGGTGATCATCCGCTCGGCGAGCAGCCCCAGCGGCGCCGTCCCGCCGAGCAGCGTCCACGGCACCGGGTCGCTGTCCCACGCCGGATCGTTGGCGAAGCGCCCGCCCGCCCGCGAGACGAAGGAGTTCACCACCGCCACCGGTGCACCGAAGTCCGCCCGCGCCCGGTGCAGCGCCGCCAGCACGGCCACCTTCATCGTGCTCGCGGCGTCGTGCGGCACGCCCCCCGCACGCTCGAACACCGGCTCCCCGCCCCACGGGGCGACCACCACGGACAGCATGTCAGCCACCGTCCCCGGCTGCGGGCCGCCCCAAACCGTCACCTTCAGGGAGTTGATGGTGTGCGGAGCGCTCCGGAATACTGACTCAGCCTTTCCGGTCGATACGTCCACGAAGGGCCTGGCCGGCATGCCCTCCGCACCTCGCCGGCCGCCACCATTGCACCCAGGGGGTCCTCTCCATGCCCGTTTCCAGACGCCTCGCCACAGCCGCCGCGGCAGCCGGCTCGGCCATCGCGTCCGTCCTGCTTCCGTTCACCGCCGCCCACGCCGAGAGCACCGTGCTCCGCGTCGACAACGGCCCCGACTCGCGCTGCTGGGACACCGGCGCCGCGGCCGGCACCGCGGCGCAGCCGTTCTGCACCGTCCAGGCCGCCGCCGACGCGGCCCTGCCCGGACAGACCGTCAGCATCGCGGGCAACCGTTCGTACGTCGGCCAGGTCACCCTGCGCAACTCCGGACTGCCGGGCAAGCCGATCGTCTTCCGGGGCGAATCCGCGGCGGGCAGGGTCATGGTGGGGACCGAGAGCTGGAAGCAGGGCGCGACCCCCGCGCCCAACGCGCTGGTGTTCGAGGGCGTCCACGACATCACCCTGACCGGCCTCGAACTGCACGCCCCGCAGGAGGCCGTGGTCGTCAAGGACTCCGCGCGGGTCACCCTGGACCGCAACAAGGTGCAGGGCGGCAACCCGGTCAGCTGGGGCGTCCGGGCCTACCCGGACGAGACCGCGAGCGTCCGGATCACCGGGGCGAGCTCGGACGTCACGGTCAGCCGTGCCCAGTTCTTCGGCTCGCCCGTCGCCGCCGTCCTGGTCGAGCCCGGCGCGTCCGGCACCGTCGTGAGCACCAGCCAGATCGCCGACGGCCGCGGCCGGGGCGTCCTGGCCACCGACGCGCCCGGCACGGTCGTGGTGAACAACACCTTCGGCCGCAACTGCCGGACCGACGTGGAGCTCGCCGGGAACTCCGCCGGCGCCGTGGTCGAGAACAACATCGTCACCAAGAACCCGGCCCCCTGGTGCGACGGCGCACAGTCCGACACGACCCTGCTGGCCGTGTCGGCCGGATCGGTCCAGGGCACCAAGGCCGACCACAACACCGTCATCCCGGCCGGCCCGGCCACCTACACCTGGGGCGGCACTCCCCACGCCGACCCCGCCGCCTTCCGGGCGACCGGCCAGGGCGCGCACGACAACGCCGTCGACCCCCGCTTCAACAAGGTCGTCAACGACTACACCCCGGTCCCGGCCGAGGGCCTGACGGACGCGGCCGACCCGACGGCGCCCGGCCTGGTGGACACCGACGTGTTCGGCAACGCGGTGGTCGACCACCCGGGCATGCCCGACACCGCCGGCGGCCACCGCGACCGCGGCGCCGTCGAAGCCCAGGACCCGGTGAGAGCCAACCTGATCGGCGCCCACGCCCCGGGACCGCACCACCCGCTCAACGCCCGTTTCACGGCCGCCTACACCACGGGCTGGACATCGGACACCGCCACGCTGGACTTCGGTGACGGGAGCGCGCCCCTCGCCCTCACCCCCACGACCGGGCCCGTCGACCACGACTACCCGACCGCCGGCACCTTCGAGGCGACGCTGACCGTGTCCGGCCCGGCCGGCGCGGTCCGCACCTCCACCAGCAGGCTCACCGTCGCCCCGGTTCCCGACCTCCAGGCGCGGTTCACCTGGGGATCCGGCAGCCGTTACGAGTCCAAGGTCACGGTCCTGGCCGCGGACGTCAGCCCCTGGCCGGTCGCCCGGCGCGTCTTCGACTTCGGTGACGGCAGCGCGCCCGTGACCGTCGAGGGCCCCAACCCGCCCACCGGCATCACCCACGACTACGGCGTCGGCGGCGGTCACACCGTCACCGAGACCGTGACCGACGACCACGGCCGCACCGCGAGCACCTCGTCGGAGGTACGGGCGAGCGGCCCCTACGGCGGTGTGCCGTTCAGCAGCGGTTCCACGTCGAGTCCCGTGACCCGGACGGGCCTGTTCGACAACGGCAACTGGGTGATCGCGTCCAACACCTACGACAGCTCCTACCCCGGCACCACCTTCGTCTTCGGCCTGCCGGGCGACCTCCCGGTGGTCGGCAACTGGGGCGGTTCCAACGCCTCCTGCCGCTGCGCCCCCGGCATCTACCGGCCGAGCAGCTCCACGTTCGCCCTCAACCACGGCAACGGCGCCGTCGAGGCGGTGCCGTTCGGTGACCCCGGTGACCTCCCGCTCCCCGGCAACTGGGACGGAAGCCGCACGAAGGACCAGCTCGCCGTCTACCGTCCGGGCAACGGCCTGCTGGCCGTCCGCCACGACGACGGCAGCGTGACCGGCCTGCGCTTCGGCGACCCCGGCGACATCCCGGTCGTCGGCGACTGGGACGGCGTGGGCCACGCCCAGCTCGGCCTCTTCCGCCCCGGCCGCAACCCCGGCGACCCCAACCTCTTCATCCTCCGGCACGACGACGGATCGGTCTCCACCGCCGCCTACGGCGAGAAGGGCGACCTCCCCGTCGTCGGCGACTGGCTCGCCAAGGGCCGCACCACCTACGGCATCCACCGGCCCGGCACCCACCGCTTCGCGCTCAGCTACGCCTACGCGGGCCTGCCCGACGTCTCCTACACCATGTACGGCTACTGACCTGCGGTGACCCGTGACGGCGGGGGCGGTGCTCGGCCGAGCAC
>NZ_JBHJRC010000256.1:0-12081 GCF_042261735.1 Kitasatospora sp. NPDC056327
GTCCGGGGGGAGGCACCGCCCGCTCCGCCGTCGTCCACGGACCGGCCGCGCCTTATCCGGACCGGTCACCTCCCGGTCACAGCACGGCCGTTGGCCGTCCGGGCCCGGACGGCGCTCGGGTACATTCGGCGCGGGGGACGGGGGCGACGACGCCACCGGGTGCGCCGTGCCCCCTGACATCGGGGGGCCGAGCATTGCAACTGGGGTGGCTGCAGACGTTCATCGCCGTCTACCACACCGGGTCGTTCACCAAGGCCGCGCGCGAACTGGGCATCACCCAGCCCGCGGTCACCCAGCAGATCCGGAGCCTGGAGGGCGTGCTGGGCCGCCCGCTCTTCCACCGCACGCCCAAGGGCGCGCTGCCCACCGTCGAGGGCGAGGCGCTGGCGCACGACGTCCGCGGCCCGCTCGCCGCCCTCGACACCGCCGTCCGGCGGCACTTCGGCGGCAGCCCCAGCAACCGGCCGCTGCGGCTGGGCGGGCCGGCCGAACTGATCTCCGCCCGGGTGATGCCCTGCCTCGGCGGGCTGATCACCTGCGGTCTGGACGTCCGGGTCAGCCTGGGGGAGGCGGCCGGGCTGCTGGAGAGCCTGCGGGCCGGACACCTGGACATCGTCGTCTCCACCATCCCGCCGCGCTCCCGCGGCGTGGACGCGGTGCCGCTGACGGACGAGGAGTTCGCGCTGGTCGCCTCGCCCGGGATCGCCGCCGGCCTGCTGCGCGGCGGGCTCACGATCGGGCAGCCGGAGCTGCTGGAGAAGGTCCCGATGATCGCCTACGCGGAGACCCTCCCGATCATCCGCCGCTACTGGCAGAGCGTCTTCGCCACCCGCCCGCCCGGCTCACCGGCCGTGGTGGTGCCCGACCTGCGCGCGGTGATCGCCGCCGTCGCCGCCTCGGCCGGCATCTCGGTGGTGCCCACCTACCTCTGCGAACGCGAACTCGGCGCCGGAACGGTCGTCCAGCTGCTCACCCCGGAACTGCCGCCGATCAACACCTTCTACCTGGCCACCCGGGCCGGCGCCCTCTCCGACGCCCGCCTCGCCCAACTCCACGCCCACCTCCTGACGGCCTCCCGCACCTGGACGTAGGACCTACCTGCGGATCCCCGCGCGCCTCGGGCGCCCGGTCGGGGCCGCCGTTGCCGACCGGGCGCGCGCCTCGGTGCCGGGCTCCCGGCCGCCGTCCCGAACACCGGGAACGGCGCCGGGGCGGCACTCGGTCGAGTGCCGCCCCGGTTTCGTGCGGGTGTCCGCCGGACGGGTCAGAAGGGGTAGTTGTAGACGGTGTAGGAGACGTCGGTCCGGCCGGCGTAGGCGTAGCTGAGCGCGAAGCGGTGGCTGCCGGGCCGGAAGATGCCGAAGGTGGTGCGGCCCTTGCCGAGCCAGTCGCCGACGACGGGGAGGTCGCCCTTCTCGCCGTAGGCGGCGGTGGAGACCGATCCGTCGTCGTGCCGGAGGATGAAGAGGTTGGCGTCGCCGGCGTTGCGGCCGGGGCGGAAGAGGCCGAACTGGGCGTGGCCCACGCCGTCCCAGTCACCGACGACCGGGATGTCGCCGGGGTCGCCGAAGCGCAGGGAGGTGACGCTGCCGTCGTTGTGGCGGACGGCCAGCAGGCTGTTGCGCGGACGGTAGATGGCGAGCTGGTCGGAGCGGCTGTTGCCGTCCCACTTGCCGGCCACCGGGATGTCACCGGCGTCGCCGAAGTTCACCGTCGAGACCGAGTTGTCGAGGTGCTGGAGCGCGAAGGTGGAGGTGCTGGGGCGGTAGATCGCCTGCTGGCACTGGCAGGTGCCGTCCCAGTTGCCGATCACCGGGACGTCGCCCGGGCTGCCGAACTGCCGGCTGGTGATCGCGTGGGCGTCGCTCGCCTCGCGGGCGTACAGCCAGCGGCCGTTGTCGAACAGCCCGTTCTGGGTGCTGCGGCCGTCACCGTAGAAGTAGCCGGTGAACGGGACACCCGCCTGCGGGCCCTGGACCTTCGCGGTCTGCGAGGAGCTCGCGGTGCGCCCGTGGTCGTCGGTGACCGTCTCGGTGATGGTGTAGACACCGGCCACGCCGTACGCGTGGGTGACGCCCGAGGGCGGGTTGGTGCCCTCGACGACCGTCGGCGCGGTGCCGTCGCCGAAGTCGTAGGTGTGGCGGACGATCGGCCAGGAGCCGAGGTTCTGTGCGGCGATCTCGATCCCGGCGCGGGACTTGTCGCCGTTGCCCCAGGTGAACCGCGACTGGAGGTCGGCGACCGGGGGGAGGGTGACCTTGCTGGTGGAGGAACGGACCGCGCCGCTCTCGCCGGTCCAGGTCATGGTCGCGGTGTAGGTGCCGGCGGCCGGGTAGTCGTGGTCCACGACCTTGTACCCGGGGGTGATCGCGATCGGCTCGCGGCCGTCGCCGAAGTCGAGCTTCGCGGTGCCCTGCTCCCAGCCGGTGGTGAAGGAGACGGTGAAGCGGATGTTCAGCGGGTGGCCGTCGAACGGGGCCCGCTCGCCGGTCGCGGAGAACGCCAGCGGGTCCAGGCCCTCGATGGCGCCGCGGTCCCGGAAGCCCGAGGGGGCGGTGTTCTCGTAGTGCGGGTGGTCGACCGGCGCGTCGCCGAAGAGGTCGGTGGACAGCATGCCGGGGGCGTCGGGGTCGGCCGCGTCCGTGATGCCCGTGGCGGCGGCCGGGTCGTAGGTCTCGCCGATCCGGCCGAACCCGGGGTCGGCGTTGTTGTCGTGGGCGCCCTGACCGGTGGCCCGGAAGTGGTCGGCCGTGTAGTAGCGGGTGCCGCCCCAGGAGTAGGAGTCGATGTTCAGCCGCGCGATGGAGTTGTAGTCGGCCTTGGTGTCCTTGACGGAACCGGCCGACACCACCAGCGGGGTCGCGGTCGAGGTCTCGCCGCCGCACCAGCCGTAGGGCACCTTGGCCAGGATGTTGTTCTCGATCACGGCGCCGGCGGAGGCGCCGGCGAGCTCCAGGTCGCTCAGGCAGTTGCGCGCGAAGGTGTTGCTCACCACGACGCTGCCGGGGGCGTCGGTGACCAGCACGCCCCGGCCCGCGCCGTTGGTGATCTGGTTGGTGGTGACGACGGCGCCGGTCACCCCGGCCTCGACCGCGACGCCCGCGACGGGGGCCCCGTAGATCCGGGTGCGGCTCACGGTGACGTCGGCGCTCGCCCCGGTGACCCGGATGCTCGGGGTCGCCGAGGGGTAGGCCCGGACGCCGTTCCGGACCGGGTTGCCGCCGTTCACGTCGTTGCGGTCCAGGACGATCCGCGAGGAGTCCTTGACGAGCACGGCCTCCTGCGGGGCCACGAGGTTGAGCCCCGTCACGGTGACGTCGTGGACGCCGTCGAGGAGGAAGGCGTGCGGGGCGGGGGTCGAGCCCGTGGCGCCCCACGCGTCGACGCTCGTGGTGGGCATCCGGTGGGGGAAGGTGCTCCGGAAGACGATCGGCTTGCCCGGCTCGCCGGAGCGCCGGACGGTGACCTGGCCCGTGAAGGACCGGCCGGCCGCGATGTCGACGGTCTGGCCGGGGCCGGCGACGTCGGCGGCGGCCTGGACGGTGCAGTACGGCTGGGCCTGGGTGCCGGCGCCGCTGTTCGAGCAGCCGGCGGCGCCGCCGTCCACGTAGAGCACCGCGGGCGCGGCCTGCGCGGTGAAGGGCAGCACGGTCCCGGCGACCGCCGAGCCGGCGATCGCGACGGCGAGGCCGACGCGACGGGATGTTGCCATCAGTGGTTCCCCCTGGGGTGACACGGTGAGAGGCGGGCGCGGTCCTGAGCGGCACGCCGACAGAAGCTCTTCGCGGACGGACCGAACGGAAGGGCGGCACAAGTATCCATGAGACCTTTACGCGGCCTCAACCAGGTATCCCGTTGTGGAACCAAATCGTCCGATTTGGCCGGCGGGATCCGGGCACCGGCCCTGGGCTGCGGCGTTCCCCGCCGGACGACCGGCCGCGAACGGCGCCGGGGCGGCGCTCCGGTGGAGTGCCGCCCCGGTGTTGCTCGTGCTGCCGGTCAGTTGTTGTAGACGGTGTAGGTGGTGTCGGGCCGGCCGGCGTAGGCGTTGCTGAGGGCGAAGCGGTGGGTGGTGGGGCGGAAGATGCCGTAGGTGGTGCGGCCGGTGCCGAGCCAGTCGCCGACGACGGGGAGGTCGCCCTTCTCGCCGTAGGCGGCGGTGGAGACGGTGCCGTCGTCGTGGCGGAGGATGAAGAGGTTGGGGTCGCCGGGGTTGCGGCCGGGGCGGAAGAGGCCGAACTGGGCGTGCTTGACGCCGTCCCAGTCGCCGACGATCGGAATGTCGCCGGGGTCGCCGAAGCGCAGGCTGGTGACGCTGCCGTCGTCGTGGCGGACGGCCAGCAGGCCGTTGCTCGGACGGTAGACCGCGAGCTGGTCGTTCCGGGTGCGGGGACCGTCCCAGGCTCCGACGACGGGGATGTCGCCGGGGTCGCCGAACCGCACGGTGGACACCGAGCCGTCGTTGTGGCGCAGGGCGAAGGTGGAGGTGCCGGGGCGGTAGATGCCGTGCTGGCACTGGCAGCTGTTGTCCCAGTTGCCGACGACGGGGAGGTCGCCGGGGTCGCCGAAGCTCCAGTTGGCGGACGGCGTGGAGTCCGACTTGTTGTAGGAGAGCGCCCAGCTGCCCTTGTCGAAGAGCCCGTTGTGGCTGGTCGGGCCCCCGAAGTAGCCGGTGAACGGCGTGCCGGGCTGCGGGCCGGCGACCCTCGCGCTCTGCGAGGTGGCGGCGGTGCGGCCGTGGTCGTCGGTGACGGTCTCGGTGATGGTGTAGGTGCCGCCGGTGCCGTACTCGTGGGTGAGCTGGTTCGGCGGGGCCGGACCGTCGGAGACCACGGGGGCGGTGCCGTCACCGAAGTCGAAGACGCGGCGGACGAGCGGCCACGGGCTGGTGTTCCGGGCGTTCACGACGATGCCGGCCCGGGACTTCTCACCGGCGGTCCAGGAGAACTGCGGCCGGAGGTCGGGCACCGGGGCGACGGTGACCGTGCTGGTGTCGGTGCGGACCAGTCCGTTCGCGCTGGTGCCGGTCAGCGTCGCGGTGTAGGTGCCGGCCGCCGGGTAGTCGTGGCTGGGGAAGGAGACCCCGGAGGGCACGGTGACGGGCCCGGTGCCGTCGCCGAAGTCCAGGACGGCGGTGCCCGACCAGCCGGCCCTGACCTCGGCCCAGACGGACGCGTTGAGCGGGTGGTCCTGCACCGGGGAGTGGCGGACGTTCAGGTCGACGTACAGCGGGTCCTGGGCCTCGACGGCGCCGCGGTCCCGGAAGCCCGAGGGGGCGGTGTTCGGGAGCGGGTGGTCGGCCGGGCCCCGGCCGTAGAGGTCGGTGTCCAGCATGCCGGGGGCCGACGGGTCGGCCGCGTCCGTCACGCCCGCGGTGCCGGACGGCTCGTAGTCCATGATCTGGTTGAACTGCGGGCCGGCGTCGTTGTCGTGCGCGCCCTGGCCGGTGGCCGCCAGGAACTCCGCGGCGGTGGCGTAGGTGGTGCCGGCCCAGGAGTAGGGCAGCCCGATCGAGCGCAGCACGGTGTTGTGGTCGGCCTTGGTGCCCCGGACGGATCCGGCCGACACCACCATCGTGTTCGCCGTGGGGTGGGTGCCCGGGCAGTGCCCGGCGGGCCACTTGTAGAGGATGTTGTTCTCGACCACGGCCCCGGTGGAGTTCCCGGCGAGTTCGAGGTCGGTCAGGCAGTTGCGCGCGACGGTGTTGCTCACCACGACGGTGCCGGGGGCGTCGGTGGCGATCACGCCGCGGCCGGTGCCCTCGGCGATCAGGTTGGTGGTGACGACGGTGCCGGTCACCCCGGCCTCGATCGCGACACCCGTGACGGACGGTTCGAGGATCCGGTTGCGGCTGATCGTGACGTCCGCGCTGGTCCCGGTGAGCCGGACCGTCGGGGTCGCCGAGGGGTAGGCCCGGACGCCGCCCCGGACCGGGTCGCCGCCGTACACCTCGTTGTGGTCCAGGACGATCCGCGAGGAGTCCTTGACGAGCACGACCTCCTGCGGGGCGCCGAGGTTGAGGCCGCTGACGGTGACGTCGTGGACGCCGTCGAGCACGAAGGCGTGCGGAGCCGGGACGGTGCCCGCCTCCCAGGAGTCGGTCCCCGCGAACGCGGTCTGGGTGTCGGTGAGGTCGGCGCCCCGGAAGACGATCGGTTTGCCGGGTTCCCCGGAACGCTTCACGGTGACCTGGCCGATGAGCCGGGCGTAGGGCGAGATCTGGACGGTCTGGCCGGGCCCGGCGACGTCGGCGGCGGCCTGGAGGGTGCAGAACGGCCGGGCCGGGGTGCCGCCGCCGGCGTCCGAGCAGTTCGCGTTCTGGGCGTTGTTCACGTACAGCACGGCGGGTGCGGCGTGCGCGGTGAACGGCAGGACGGTTCCGGCGATCGCGGAACCGGCGATCGCGACGGCCAGGCCGACGCGACGGGATGTTGCCATGGGCGGATTTCCCCCTGATGTGACACAGCGTGAGGTCGGCGGCGTCCCGACGGCACGCCGACAGAAGCCCTTCGAACAACGGTCGGGATCTCGGGCGGCACAAGTATCCACGAGCCCTTCGTACCGCCTCAACCGGGTATCCCGCTGGTGGGAGCGGCGTTGGGTGGGCGCGCCGGGTGCGGCTGCGGACCGTGGCGGAGCGGTGACCGACGGGGTGTCAGGAGCGGGCGGACGCGGCTGCGGGGGTGGCGCCCGGAAGGGTGGGGAACACGTTCCGCGGTCGGCCGGCGAGGGGGGCCGGGAGCCGGCACCCGGGGAAGCGGCGCCGGGGCGGCGCCCGGTCGGGCGCCGCCCCGGGGTGTGCGTGCCGGGAATCAGCCGTTGAAGACGGTGTAGACGTAGTCCGCGACGCCCGGGTGGTTGGCGTTGCTGAGGGCGAAGCGGTGGGTGGTGGGGCGGTAGATGCCGAAGGAGGTGCGGCCGCTGCCGAGCCAGTCGCCGACGACGGGGAGGTCGCCCTTCTCGCCGTAGGCGGCGGTGGAGACGCTGCCGTCGTCGTGGCGGAGGATGAAGAGGTTGGGGTCGCCGGGGTTGCGGCCGGGGCGGAAGAGGCCGAACTGGGCGTGGCCCACGCCGTCCCAGTCACCGACCACGGGCAGGTCGCCGGGGTCGCCGAAGCGCAGGCTGGTGACGCTGCCGTCGTCGTGACGGACGGCCAGCAGGCCGCTGCCCGGCCGGTAGACGGCGAGCTGGTCGGAGCGGCCGTCGCCGTCCCACTTGCCGACGGCCGGCAGATCACCGGGGTCACCGAACGGCACCGCCGAGACGGAGCCGTCACGGCGCTGCAGGGCGAAGGTGGAGGTGCTCGGCCGGTAGATCCCCAGCTGGCACTGGCAGGTGTTGTCCCAGTTGCCGACCACGGGGAGGTCGCCCGCGCTGCCGAAGCCCCGGGTGCTGGTCGGGAAGTTCTGGGTGTCGGAGTTTCTGTAGGAGAACAGCCAGGTGCCCTTGTCGAACAGCCCGTTGTAGCTGATGCCGGGCCCCCAGGGGCTGGTGAACGGCACCCCCGTCGCCGGGCCGCGGACCCAGGTGGGCTGGGAGACGCGCGCGGTGCGGCCGTGGTCGTCGGTCACCGTGGTGGTGATGGTGTAGGAGCCGCCGACGCCGTACTCGTGGGTGATGCCGGTGGGCCGGTCGGGGCCGTCGAAGACCTGGGGTGCGGTGCCGTCACCGAAGTCGACGACGTGCCGGACGACCGGCCAGGGGCTGTAGGTGTCGGCCGTCACCGAGATCTGCGCGCGGTACCGGTCGCCGGCGCTCCGCAGCAGGTCCGTCCTGAGCTCCCGGACCGGGGCGACGGTGACCTGGCTGGTGGAAGTGCGGGTCGGACTGCCCGCGCTGGTCCCGGTCAGTGTGGCGGTGTAGGTGCCGGCGGCGGGGTAGTCGTGGTCGACGAACCGGCCGCCGGGGGTGACCGGTACGGGCGTGCTGCCGTCCCCGAAGTCCAGCGTCGCGCCCCCGGCCGACCAGCCGGCCACGTACTCGACCGAGAACCGGGCGTTGAGCGGGTGGTCCGCCAGGATCTCGGGGCCGCCGCTCAACTGGACGAGCAGCGAGTCCTGGAGCTCGATGGCGCCGCGGTCCCGCACCCCGGACGGGGCGGTGTCGGCGATGCCGGGGTGGTCGGCGGGCGCCAGACCGAAGAGGTCGCTGTCCAGCATGCCGGGCACGGTCGGGTCGGCCGCGTCCGTGATGCCCTCGGCGGCGAGCGCGGTGTCGTCGGGGACCGCGGAACGGACGGCCAGTGTGAGACCGGTGGCGTTGTCGTGCGCGCCCTGGCCGGTGGCGCGGAAGGCCTCGGGGTTCGCGTAGGAGGTGCCGCCCCAGGAGTAGCCGGGCGAGGTCAGCGGTACGACGGTGTTGTGGTCGGCCGTGGTGCCCTGTGTGGAGCCGGCCGACACCACCAGGGGGGTGGCCGTGGAGGGTCCGCTGCCGCAGGCCGGGGCCGGACGCTTGGTCAGGATGTTGTTCGCGACGACCGCGCCCGCGGAGTTCCCGGCGAGCTCCAGGTCGGTCCCGCAGTTGTGCGCGAAGGTGTTGCTCACCACGACGGTGCCGGGGGCGTCGGTGACCAGCACGCCCCGGGCGGCCCCGAGCCAGCCGGGGCCGCGGGTGATCAGGTTGGTGGTGACGACCGCGCCGGTCGCTCCCGACTCGATCGCGATGCCGGCGACGGGCGGTGCGTAGATCCGGTTGCGGCTCACCGTGACGTCCGCGCTCGCCCCGGTGATCCGGAGGCTGGGGGTCGTGTTCGGGAACCCGGTGGCGCCGGCGCGGGTCGGGTCGCCGCCGTTCACGTAGAGGCGGTCCAGGACGATCCGGGAGGAGTCCTTGACGAGCACGCTCTCCTGCGGGGAGATCACGAACAGGCCGGTGAGGGTGACGTCGTGGACGCCGTCGAGCAGGAAGGCGTGCGGCAGCGAGGCCGCGCCCAGGCCCGAGGAGCCCACGGCCGTGGTCGGTGACCCGTGGCCGAAGTCGCCCCTGAAGACGATCGGCTTGCCCGGCAGGCCGGAGCGCCTGACGGTGACCTGGCCGGGGAAGTAGTGGTTCGCCTCGATGTCGACTGTCTGGCCGGGCTCGGCGGCGTCGGCGGCGGCCTGGACGGTGCAGAACGGCCGGGCCTTGGTACCGGTGCCCTGGTCGGAGCAGCCGGAGGCACTGTCGACGTACAGCACGGCGGGTTCGGCCCGGGCGGTGAACGGCAGCACGGTCGTGGCGACCGTGGCACCGGCTATCGCGACGGCGAGGCCGAAGCGACGGGATCTTGGCATGGATGCGTTCCCTCTGGGTCACAGGGTGTGAGGTCGGCGCGGGCGCGACCGGCGCACCGACAGAAGCCCTTCGCAGACTGACTGATCGGCGGGGCGGCACAAGTATCCAGGAGCCCTTCACGCCGTCTCAACCGGGTATCCCGGTCGGTTCGGCGGCCGGGTCGTGGTGATCAGTAGTTGTAGATGGTGTAGGTGGTGTCGGGCCGGCCGGCGTAGGCGTTGCTGAGGGCGAAGCGGTGGGTGGTGGGGCGGAAGATGCCGTAGGTGGTGCGACCCTTGGCGAGCCAGTCGCCGACGACGGGCAGGTCGCCCTTCTCGCCGTAGGCGGCGGTGGAGACGGAGCCGTCGTCGTGGCGGAGGATGAAGAGGTTGGCGTCACCGGCGTTGCGGCCAGGGCGGAAGAGGCCGAACTGGGCGTGCTTGACGCCGTCCCAGTCGCCGACGATCGGAATGTCGCCGGGGTCGCCGAAGCGCAGGGAGGTGACGCTGCCGTCGTCGTGACGGACGGCCAGCAGGCCGTTGCTCGGACGGTAGACCGCGAGCTGGTCGTTCCACGCGCGGGGACCGTCCCAGGCTCCGACGACGGGGATGTCGCCGGGGTCGCCGAACCGCACGGCGGAGACGGAACCGTCACGGTGCTGCAGGGCGAACGTGGAGGTGCTGGGGCGGTAGATGCTGCGCTGGCACTGGCAGGTGTTGTCCCAGTTGCCCACCACCGGGAGGTCACCCGTGTCGCCGAAGCTCCAGGCGGTGGACGGCGTGGAGTCCGTCTTGTTGTAGGAGAGTTCCCAGCGGCCGTTGTCGAAGAGCCCGTTGTGGCTGGTCGGGCCCCCGAAGTAGCCGGTGAACGGTGTACCCGCCTGCGGACCGCGGACGGTCGCGGTCTGCGAGGAGCTCGCGGTGCGGCCGTGGTCGTCGGTGACCGTGGTGGTGATGGTGTAGGTGCCGCCGGTGCCGTACTCGTGGGTCACGCCGGTCGGCGCGGTGGGGCCGTCGGCGACCGCGGGCGCGGAGCCGTCACCGAAGTCGATCACGTGCCGGGTGATCGGCCAGGGGCTGAAGCTCTGGACGTCGACCGTGATCCCGGCGCGGGACCGGTCCGTACCGCCCCACCAGAACTGGGTCCGGAGCTCCTGGGCCGGGGTGATGGTGACCTGACTGGTGGAGGTGCGGACCGCGCCGGTGCGGCTGGTGGCGGTGAGCGTGGCGGTGTAGGTGCCGGCGGCGGGGTAGTCGTGGTCGACGGCCTGGCCGCTCCCGGGCGGGACCGGGACGGGCGCGGTGCCGTCGCCGAAGTCCAGCGTGCCGGAGCCCGGTGCCCAGCCGGCGTAGTAGTCGACCCAGAACCGGGCGTTGAGCGGGTGGTTCCCCTGGGAGTACGGGAGACCGCGCAGGTAGGCGCCCAGGGTGTCCTGGAGCTCGATCGCGCCGCGGTCCCGGTAGCCGGAGGGACCGGTGTCGGCGATGTCCGGGTGGTCGGCCGGCGGGTTGCCGTAGAGGTCGGTGTCCAGCGTGCCGGGCACGGTCGGGTCGGCCGCGTCGGTGATGCCGGCGGTGGCGCGCGGGGAGTCCACCTCGCTGAAACCGGGGCCCGCGGCGTTGTCGTGCGCGCCCTGGCCGGTGGCCCGGAAGGCCTCGGGCGTGGCGTAGGAGGTGCCGCCCCAGGAGTAGGACGCCGGGCCGGGGGAGACGACGGTGTTGTCGTCGGCCCCGGTGCCCGGGACGGAGGCGGCCGACACCACCAGGGGGGTCGCCACTGCGGACGCGCCGCTGCACCGGCCGGCCGGGTCCTTGGCCAGCACGTTGTTCCTGATCACGGCTCCCGCGGAGGTCCCGGCGAGCTCCACGTCGGCGCCGCAGTTCCAGGCGACGGTGTTGCTCGTCACCACCGTGCCGGGGGCGTCGGTGACGAGCACGCCCCGGCCCTTGCCATGGGCGATCAGGTTGGTGGTGACGACGGCGCCGGTCACCCCGGCCTCGACCGCGACGCCGGTGACGGGCGGTGAGGAGACCTGGCTGCGGCTGACGGTGGCGTCGGTGCTCGCCCCGGTGATCCGCAGGCTCGCGCTGGCGTCCGGATAGGCGCGGACACCGTTGTAGACCGGGTCGCCACCGGCGATCACCGTGCGGTCGATGACGATCCGGGCGGAGTCCTTGACGAGTACGGCCTCCTGCGGGGCTTCGAGCTGAAGGCCGGACACGGTGACGTCGTGGACGCCGTCGAGGAGGAAGGCGTGCGGAGCGGGAGTCTCGCCCTGGGCCCAGGCTCGGGTCCCCACGATCGTGCTCGGCGAACGGTAGTTGATGTCGCTCCGGAAGACGATCGGCTTGCCCGGCAGGCCGGAGCGGCGCACGGTGACCTGGCCGGTGTAGTACCGGTTCGCCGCCAGCTGGACGGTCTGGCCGGGTTCGACGATGTCGGCGGCGGCCTGGACGGTGCAGAACGGCTGGGCCTGGGTGCCGGGGCCGGTGTCCGAGCAGTTGCCGTAGCGGGTGTTGTCGACGTACAGCACGGTGGGTGCGGCCTGGGCGGTGAACGGCAGGACGGCGGTGGCGGCCGTGGCGCCGGCTATCGCGGCGGCGAGGCCGACGCGACGGGATCTTGGCATTGGGCGGTTCCCCCTGGGGTGATGCGGTGACGCGGTGTGAGGTCGGCGCGGGCGCGACCGGCGCACCGACAGAAGCCCTTCGTGGACGGTTCGGTCCGCAGGGCGGCACAAGTATCCACGAGTCCTTCACCTCCGTTCAACGGGGTATCCCGTGCGCGAACGACACCGGGGCGGCGCCCGACCGGGCGCCGCCCCGGTGT
>NZ_JBHJRC010000257.1:0-12041 GCF_042261735.1 Kitasatospora sp. NPDC056327
GCCCCCGGTGGGACCCGTCGACCCGGGGCGCGCCGGCCGGCGCGCCGTCAGGCGGGGCTCAGAAACACTCGTTGCCGGGGCCGTCGCCGCTCTTGAGCTTGAGGCTCAGGCCGTTGAGCACGAAGGTGCCCGCCGAGGTGGCGCGCGCGGTCTGCTGCACGTTGGTGAGGTCCGCCTCGCGGGCGGCCTGGGCGAAGCCGAAGGCGCCGGTCGGCAGGCTCTCGCCCGCCTTCCCCAGCTTCGGGTGGCCCTTCCAGCCCTGGGTCGCCGAGCCCGTGAGGGTGGAGGCGTCCTGGCCGATGTTGATGTCCCGGAAGGTCGCGTCGGCGTCCAGCTGCTCCAGGTCGATCAGCAGGTTGTGCGCGGTGACCGGCTTGCCCTTCTCGGTCCCGGCGTTCAGTTGGAGGGTGATCTTGCCGAGGCCGAGCGCCGACAGGTCGGTGACCACCGACTGGCAGAGGCTCTCGATCACGGCGTCGTCGAAGGCCGAGACGGCGACCGGGTGCGGCTTGCCGTTGGCCTCGATGTCGACCGCGCCGAACTGGGCGAAGTTGCTGCCCGTCAGGTGCGGGGTCCGCACCTTGAACTGCTGGCCCGAGATGCTGAACGAGGCGGCGAGCGCGCTGTTGGCGATCGAGACGCCGACCATCGCGGTGGCCGCGACGCTCGGCACCATCACCAGGGCGAAGCGCTTCCAGCGGGTCTTGCCGTGGGTCTGGGACATGCGTGTCCTCCTTGTGGGACGTACATCTCCGGCTCCCCGGTGGCACGTCCGGCACACGCGGGGGCCTGGGATGGGAGAGAGCTACGTCCTCGGTAGCGGAGAGCGCCGTGGCGACACGGGCGATCCCCCCGAGCGACGACCAGCGACCGCGCGGGCGGCGCGGCCGTACGAAGGACAGGAACCGCTGTGGGACCGCGGACACCCCCCTGCCCTCTTCGCCGGCGGCAGGGCCGTCGGCCACCCGGTGGGGATCCCCTGCTCGCCGCCCGCCGGCCGGCTGCCGGCGGAGGTCGAGGTGTGGGGACCGGGCGTGCCGATGCTGCTCGAATCCAGGGCCGAGCACAAGAGGTCGCATTACTGACGGGTAATCCCATACGGGCGACAGCGATCATGGAATCGAAGGCGACAGCACGCAGCGTGACGAAATGAAGGATTCGTGCGGGCGGAATCCCTCGGAAACATCAGCGAAACACCCGTGGACGGTCACATGTCGTGACCGTCCACGGGTGTTGTCAAGATTTGGTAAACCTCAGGGGCGATGACCGGATTGTCCCTAAATCACCCGGCGGCGGCGCAGGTCATCCCCCGTGTCACCGACCGGGCGTCAGAACAGCACCCGGGCCAGCGCCTGACGGGCCGCGGTGACCCGCGGGTCCTCCGGGCCGATCACCTCGAAGAGCTCCAGCAGCCGCAGCCGGGCGGTGTCCCGGTCCTCGCCGAAGGTCCTGCCGACGGTCGCCACCAGCCGGCCGAAGGCGTCCTCGACGTGCCCGCCGACCAGGTCCAGGTCGGCCGCCTCCAGCTGGGCCGCGACGTCCTTGGGGTCGGCCGCGGCGGCCGCCCGGACCGCCTGCAGGTCCAGCCCCTCGATGCGCTGCAGCAGCTGAGCCTGGGCCAGGCCCACCCGGGCCTCGGTGTTGCCCGGCTGCTCGGTCAGCACGTTCCGGTAGGCCTGCACGGCACCGGCCAGGTCGCCCTGGTCGAGCGCGTCGTGCGCCGCACCCAGCGCCGGGTCCTCCGGACGGCCCGGACCGTCGGCGGCCTCCGCACCCTCGGCGGGAACGCCGCCGCCGAGACCGACCACGCCGAAGCGCTGCTCGGCGACCAGGATCAGCTGGTCCAGCACCTTGCGGACGTTGGCCTCGTTCTCGGCGCCCTGGAACAGCGGCACCAGCTGGCCCGCCACCACGGCCATCACGGCCGGGATGCCCTGGATGCCGAACTGCTGGGCGATCAGCTGGTTGGCGTCGACGTCGATCTTGGCGAGCACGATCCGGCCGGCGTACTCCTCGGCCAGGCGCTCCAGGATCGGGCTGAGCTGCTTGCAGGGCCCGCACCACTCGGCCCAGAAGTCGACGACCACCGGCACCTCGGTGGACCGCTGGACGACCTCGGTCTCGAAGGTGTCCTCGGTGACGTCGACGACGAGGCGGAGCGCGGACCCGGCCGGGGCGGACCCGGCCGCCTCGCCGGAGGCCGCCTGGCGGGCCCGCTCGGCCCTGGCCTGCTCGGCCTTCTGGGCAGCCTCGCCGGCTGCCTTCACCGCGGCGAGGTCGACCGCACCACGCAGGGCGGCACTGTTGAGACGAGAATTCCGTGGCTGCATGGCACCATCCTCCCCCGCCCGCGCCGCTGCCGGGCACCAACCTCCCGGAAAACGCCCCGCGCGGGCTGCGCGGTCCCGATTCCCGAGGCGGTGGACCCACCTCCCGATAGCCTGAACCGTTCGGCGCGGATCCCCATCCGCGCCCGCGCCGCTCCCGTCCCACGGGACACGGCGCCTGGTCGTCGCTTTCGCTACGAGTCGTAGCGTAACTGGACCGAGGGCACCCGCCGCAACCCCTTCCGCCGCTCGCCGGACGTGAGCTGGGCCACTTTCCCGGGCGGCCCGGCTGACCCGGGCGCGGAGGAGTCGCTACCGTTACCGCTCACAGACAAGTTACTTACCGGTAAATCGCAAGGAGGCCCGGTGCCGGCCCCCCAGCCCCCCGCCCCGGAGAGCCCGGAGACCGCCGCCGGCCGTGCCAAGGGCCGGCCGCGCAGCGCCGCCGCCGACCGCGCCATCCTGGACGCCACCCGCGAGACCCTCGCCGAACTCGGCTGGGGCGGGCTCACCATGGGCCACGTCGCGACCCGCGCCGGCGTCGCCAAGACCACCCTGTACCGCCGCTGGCCGTCCAAGAACGAGCTGGTGGTGGACGCCGTCGCCAGCCTCTTCGACGAGCTGGAGATGCCCGACCTGGGCAGCCTGCAGGCCGACGTCGAGGCCGTGGTGGCACAGTTCGCCGACCTGCTGGCCCGGCCGGAGACCCAGGCCGCGCTGCTCGCCCTGTTCGCCGAGGGCACCCGCGACCGGCAGTTGCGCCGGCGGATCCGGGAGTCGATCGTCGACCCGCAGAAGCGGCTGGTCCGGCAGGGCCGGGCCGCCGCCCAGGCCCGCGGCGAACTCGCCCCGGACGGCGACGAGCGGACCGCCCGCGAGGAGGTCGACATCATCTTCGACACCATCGCCGGAACGGTCGAGCACCGGGTGCTGGTCAGCGGCGAGCCGATCACCCCCGACTGGACCCGGCGCTTCACCGGGCTGCTGCTCGGCCCCTTCCCCGGCCTGCGGCCCGCCGTACGCACGGGACGGACCGGGGTCCGGCTCAGAACCGGGCGACCTCCCGGTAGATCCCCCACTCCTCGCGCAGCGCGTTGCAGATCTCGCCCAGGGTGGCCTCGGCGCGCACCGCGTCCAGCATCGGCGGGATCATCGACGCGCCGGACCGCGCGGCGGCCAGCATCGCGTCCAGTCCGGCCCGGACGGCGGCCTCGTCGCGGCCGGCCCGGCGCGCGCCCAGCACCCGGACCTGCTCCCGCTCGACCTCGTGGCTGACCCGCAGGATCTCCAGCTCGGGGGTGACGCTGCGCGGGTGGCAGTTGACGCCGACGACCCGCTTCTCGCCCTTCTCCACGCCCTGCTGGTACTGGAAGGCCGCCTCGGCGATCTCGCCGGTGAACCAGCCGTCCTCGATGCCGCGCAGGATGCCGGAGGTGATCGGGCCGACCTCGTGGTCCTCCCGGCCCTTGTCCAGGATCTTCCGGAAGATCTCCTCGGCCTGCTGCTCGATCCGGTCGGTCAGTGCCTCGACGTACCAGGAGCCGCCCAGCGGGTCGGCCACGTTGGTGACGCCGGTCTCCTCCATCAGCACCTGCTGGGTGCGCAGGGCGATCTCGGCGGCCTGCTCGGACGGCAGCGCCAGGGTCTCGTCCAGGGCGTTGGTGTGCAGCGAGTTGGTGCCGCCGAGCACCGCCGAGAGCGCCTCGACGGCGGTGCGGACCACGTTGTTGTACGGCTGCTGCGCGGTGAGCGAGACGCCGGCGGTCTGGGTGTGGAAGCGCAGCCACTGGGCCTTGTCGGTCTTCGCGCCGAACCGGTCGCGCATCCAGCGGGCCCAGATCCGGCGGGCGGCGCGGAACTTGGCGATCTCCTCGAAGAAGTCGAGGTGCGCGTCGAAGAAGAAGGAGAGGCCGGGCGCGAAGACGTCCACGTCCAGGCCGCGGGAGAGGCCCAGCTCGACGTAGGCGAAACCGTCGGCGAGGGTGTACGCCAGCTCCTGCGCGGCCGTCGCCCCGGCCTCGCGGATGTGGTAGCCGGAGACCGACAGCGGCTTGTAGGCCGGGATGCCGTTCGCGCAGTACTCCATGAGGTCGCCGATCAGGCGCAGGTGCGGCTCGGGCGCGAAGAGCCACTCCTTCTGGGCGATGTACTCCTTGAAGATGTCGGTCTGCAGGGTGCCGTTGAGCACCCCCGGGTCGACGCCCTGCCGCTCGGCGGCGACCAGGTACATGCAGAAGATCGGCACCGCCGGGCCGCTGATCGTCATCGAGGTGGTGACGTCGCCCAGCGGGATGCCGCGGAACAGCACCTCCATGTCGGCGGCCGAGTCGATCGCCACGCCGCAGTGGCCGACCTCGCCGAGCGAGCGCGGGTCGTCGGAGTCGTAGCCCATGAGGGTGGGCATGTCGAAGGCGACCGAGAGGCCGCCGCCGCCCGCCTCCAGGATCATCCGGTACCGCTCGTTGGTCTGCTCGGCGTTGCCGAAGCCGGCGAACTGGCGGATGGTCCAGGTCCGGCCGCGGTAGCCGGTCGGGTGCAGACCCCGGGTGTAGGGGTACTCGCCGGGCCAGCCGATCCGCTCGAAGCCCTCGTGGGCCTGTCCGGGGGCCGGGCCGTAGACCGGCTCGACCTCGTCCCCGGAGAGGGTGGTGAAGTCCGCGTCCCGCTTGCGGGCGCTGTCGTACCGCTGCTGCCAGCGCTGCCGTCCGCGCTCGATCTCCTCGGCGTCCATGACCCCGAACTCCGCTCCGTACGGCCGCCTCACCAGCGGGCGGCACAGCTGTTAGGACGTCCTACTAATTTACTCGGACGTCCTAGTACTTGTCGACGGAGACCCGGCGCGGACACCGGACCCGCACCCCCGGGGCCACGGACCGGACCCCGGACACGCGCAAGGGCGCCCTCCCCGGCGAGGGGGAGGGCGCCCTGCGGCGTGCCGCGGGCGGCGCGCCGTGCGCTCAGACGCCGGCCGGCTGGCGGGCGGCGTCGGCCGGGAGCCGGGCGGCGGCCTCGGCGACCACCTTGCGCTCCGCGACGAAGGAGGCGAACGGGATGCAGCCGGCGGCCAGCGTGAAGATCATCCGACCCAGCGGCCACTTGAGCTTCTGGCCGAGCAGGAAGGTCACCACGAAGTACCCGATGTAGAGGTAGCCGTGCAGCATCGCGACGTAGGTGGTCACGTCCTCGGCCGTGTCGAAGCCGTACTTCGCGACCATGAAGCCGCAGAAGACCAGCAGCGCCACACCGGTCGCGATCGCCAGGGCGCGGTACCAGCCCAGCAGGGGGGTCGCCTTCATGAAATCATCGCCTCGCTCGGCAGCATCGGGGGGTACGTCCGGATCCGCGCACCGCTCACACGAGGGTAGCCGTCCTCACGCCCCGGGCCGCGCAGGCCCCTCGCCCACGGCCCCGGCGAGGTCGTCCGACGCCTCGGCGAAGTCGCCGGCGGCCACCCGCAGCGGGCGGAGCAGGGCGAACACCTCGCGGCACTGCTCCTCGTCGTACTCCTCCAGGCCGAACTCCATCGCCATGAGCCGGCGGGTGGCGCCCTCCACCACCTCGCGGCCGTGGCCGGTGATCGAGGCGAGCACCCCGCGGCCGTCCAGCGGGTTGGGGCGGCGGGCGACCAGACCGGCCCGCTCCAGGCGGTCGACGGTGTTGGTGACGCTGGTCGGGTGGACCATCAGACGCTCGCCGATCTTGGAGAGCGACAGCTCGCCGGTCCGGCTGAAGGTGAGCAGCACCAGCGCCTCGTAGCGGGCGAAGGTCAGCCCGTACGGCTTGAGGACCGCGTCCACGCGGGAGAGCAGGATCTGGTGCGCCCGCATGATCGAGGTGATCGCCGCCATCGCGGGGACGGTCCCCCAGCGGCGGGTCCACAGCTCGTCGGCGCGGGCGATCGGGTCGAAGTCGAGTGCGAGGGGCTTGGCCACCTCCTTACCGTACCGGCGGGCGGAACCGGTGCTCCCGGGCGTCCTGATGGTGGACAGGTGCGACCCGGCCGCACGGTTCGGCGGCGTCGCCCGGCGCGCCGCCCGTAGCAAGGCCGCCCCCGGACGACAAGGTCCGCCGCTGGCGGGATCCCGCCAGCGGACGAACGGTCACGAAAAGGACAACCGTCGCACCGCCACCACCCGTACGGGCCGTGGCGAGACCTGGCCAATCCCCCGTTGCGCCCTGTTCTTTCACGACCTGCATTGTCATGCTTCTGCCCAAGCCCCGTCCGGACGCCCGTCGCCCCCACCCAACGACGGGCTGTCAGGCCGCACGGGATCAGCACGTCAGCGCCCTACCGCCCCACGGCGCCAACCCCGGCGCCCCGGTACGAGGCGTGACCGCGCACCCGCGGTTTCGTGGAAGGAACCCCGTACGTGAAGCGAAAGCTGACAGTCGGCGCCGTACTCTCCGCCTCCGCCCTGCTGGCCGGCGCCGTCCAGGTCGCCGCGGCCCCTGCCCAGGCCGTCCCCGTCCAGCAGCGCGACGCCCTCGTCGCGCTGGCCGGCCAGCAGGCCGCGCCGCTGGCGAAGGCCCTCTCCCTCGGCGGCCAGGAGCAGCTGGTCGTCAAGGACGTGATCGCCGACGCCAACGGCACCCGTCACCTGCGCTACGACCGCACCTACGCGGGCCTGCCGGTGCTCGGCGGCGACCTGATCGTCCACCAGACCGCCGGCGGCCGGATCTCCTCGGTGGACCGGGCGTACGAGGGCCGGCTCTCGGTCCCGACCCTGACCCCCGCGCTCTCCGCCGGCACCGCCTCCACCCAGGCCGTCGAGTCGGTCCGGGCCACGGTCGGGATCGCCCCGAGCGACGCGGACGCCTCCCCCGTCACCCGGGTCGACGGCGCGAGCGCCCCGTCCCTGGTGGTCTGGGCGGGCGGCGGCACCCCGCGGCTGGCCTACCAGACGGTGGTCCACGGCGAGCGCGCCGACGGCACCCCGAGCAGCCAGCGGCTGATCACCGACGCCGCCACCGGCGAGGTGCTCTCCACCCACGAGGAGGTGCAGACCGCGGCCGGCACCGGCAAGGGCGTGCACGTCGGGACGGTCCCGCTGACCACGACCCAGAGCGGCAGCACCTACCAGCTGAAGGACCCGTCCCGCGGCAACCAGTGGACCGGCAACGCCAAGAGCAGCAACGCGCTGTACACCGACGCGGACAACAACTGGGGCAACGGGCTCGCCTCGGACACCCAGTCCGCCGCGGTGGACGCGCAGTACGGCACCGGCGCCACCTGGGACTACTACAAGGCCACCTTCAACCGCAGCGGCATCAAGAACAACGGCGTCGGCGCCAGCAACCGGGTGCACTACGGCAACGCCTACGTCAACGCCTTCTGGCAGGACTCCTGCTTCTGCATGACCTACGGCGACGGCACCAACAACGCCAACCCGCTGACCGCGATCGACGTGGCCGGCCACGAGATGACCCACGGCGTCACCTCCGCCACCGCCAACCTCACCTACTCCGGCGAGTCCGGCGGCCTCAACGAGGCCACCTCGGACATCTTCGGCACCCTGGTCGAGTGGTACGCCAACCTGCCCGCGGACGTGCCGGACTACCTCATCGGCGAGAAGATCAACATCTTCGGCAACGGCAAGCCGCTGCGCTACCTCGACAAGCCCTCCAAGGACGGCTCGTCCAAGGACACCTGGTACTCCGGCATCGGCAGCATCGACGTCCACTACTCCTCGGGCGTCGCGAACCACTTCTTCTACCTGCTGTCGGAGGGCAGCGGCGCCAAGACCATCAACGGCGTCGCGTACAACAGCCCGACCTCCAACGGCTCGACCGTCGCCGGGATCGGCCGCAACAAGGCCGGCGCCATCTGGTACAAGGCGCTGACCACGTACTTCACCTCCAGCACCAACTACAAGGGCGCCCGCACCGGCACCCTGAACGCCGCCAAGGACCTCTACGGCGCCGGCAGCGTGGAGTACAACACGGTGGCCGCCGCCTGGAGCGCGGTGGGCGTCAACTAACGCCGGACGGACCACTCCCGGTAACGCGACAGGCTGCCGGGGCCCACTGGGAGAGGGGGCCCCGGCAGCCTGTCGGCGCGTCGCGGGGAGGGTCAGGCGGCAGCCGGCACCGCGACCTTGGCGCGCTCCTCCTTGGCGAGCATCCGCTCGGCGACGAAGCCGCCGCCGGGCAGCACCGAGAGGACGAACAGCACGGCGCCGCGCTTGACGTCCCACTTCTGCGTCTGCCAGGCCAGGATCCAGAAGACGACGTACAGGACGAACAGGATCCCGTGGATCATGCCCATCACCGGCACACCATTGAAGTCGGTGGTGCGCTTGAGCACCGAGCAGACCAGCAGGAGCAGGAAGGAGACCCCTTCGGGGCCGGAGACCAGGCGCAGGCGGTGGACGGCGCTGCTGTTCACGATGGGTACCTCGATACGGGGGCTCGGAGATCGCTTGTGAACCGGCTCACAAGCATCCGCCCCATTATCACCGAGCACATGTCCGGGGCCGTGCCCGGGGTGGCACCGGAGCCCGACCGGCCGTTTTGTCCCAGACACGTACCAGAACGCCGCCACCCCCTCCCCCGGCCGGCCCGCCGACCGCTAGATTGCGCCCGTGGCACAGTTTCGACTCCAGGGGTCAAAGACGCTCGCCGTCGACATGACCGGCGACCTCGTGAAGGCCAAGAACGGTTCGATGGTCGCCTACACGGGCCAGATGAACTTCAAGAAACTCAGCGGCGGCGGTGACGGCCTGCGCGGCATGGTGACGCGCAGGCTGACCGGCGAGCAGATGACGGTCATGGAGGTGAAGGGCCAGGGCACCTGCTACTTCGCCGACCAGGCCACCGAGATCAACCTGGTGCGGCTGAACGGCGAGACGCTCTACGTCGAGTCGGACAACCTGCTCTGCACCGAGGGCACACTGAAGACCGGCACCAGCTTCACCGGCCTGAACGGCGTCTCCTCCGGCAACGGCCTGTTCACCACCAAGGTCGAGGGCCACGGCTGGGCCGCCGTGACCTCCCAGGGGCCGGCGATCATCCTGCGGGTCTCCCAGGGCATGCCGCTGCGGGTGGACCCGGGCGCGTACGTGGCGCACACCGGCAACCTCAACCGCTCCATCAAGTCCGGCGCCGGCTGGAGCACCTTCATCGGCGAGGGCGGCGGCGAGGCCGTCCAGGTGGAGTTCACCGGCGAGGGCCTGGTCTACGTGCAGCCCTCCGAGAAGCTGACCATCGGGGGCGACGTCTGATGGCGTTCACGAAGATCAACAGCAAGATGATCGAGGCCCTGGTCGTCCCGGGCCAGCGGCTGTTCAGCCAGCGCGGCGCGATGCTCGCGTACACCGGCGAGGTGCGGTTCACGCCGAACATCACCGGCGGCCAGGGCGGCGTGATGTCGATGATCGGCCGGCGGGTGGCCAACGAGGACACCCCGCTGATGACCGTCGAGGGCCAGGGCAGCGTGATGTTCGGCCACGGCGGCCACCACGTGCACGTGATCGACCTCACCGGCGACACCCTGTACGTCGAGGCGGACCGGCTGCTGGCCTTCGAGGGCTCGCTGCAGCAGTCCACCATGTTCATGGGCTCGCAGGGCGGCGTGATGGGCATGGTCCGCGGCCAGGTGACCGGCCAGGGCCTGTTCACCACCAAGCTGGACGGCCACGGCTCCGTCGCGGTGATGGCGCACGGCGGCGTCTTCGAGCTGCCGATCACGCCGAACCAGCCGGTGCACGTCGACCCGCAGGCCTACGTCGCGCACCGCGGCCAGGTCCAGAACAAGCTGTCCACCGCGCTGGGGTGGCGCGACATGATCGGCCGCGGCTCCGGCGAGGCGTTCCAGCTGGAGCTGTCCGGGCACGGCACGGTGTACGTGCAGGCGAGCGAGGAGAAGCTCTGATGTCCTACCCGCCGCAGCCCCCGTACGGGCAGCCGCACGACCCGTACGGCCAGCCGACCCAGCCCGGCTACCCCGCCGCCCCGCCGCCCGGCTACCCGCCGCAGGGACAGCCCTACCCCCCGCCGGGCCAGCCTTATCCCCCGCAGGGCCAGCCCTACCCGCCCCAGGGGCAGCCGTACCCGCCACAGCCCTACCCCCAGCAGGGCGGATACCCACCGCCCCCGCCGCAGGGCTACCCGGCGCAGCCGCCCCAGCAGTACGCCCAGGAGCAGTACGGGGGCGCGCAGGCCCCGCTGCCCAAGGCGCAGGACGGCACCGGGCCGGTGGTGCACGACGCGCACAGCCTGCCGTCCAACGACAACGTCAACCCGTACGCCTTCTCGGTGGACCTCAACGGCTCGTACTTCCTGCAGAAGGGCAAGATGGTCGCCTACTACGGCGACATCTCCTTCAAGGGCGTCGGCGCCGGCGCGGTCGACCGGATGCTCGGGCAGCACTTCAACTCGCCGATGCACGCGGCGGACTGGGTGGTCGCCGAGGGACGCGGCAAGCTGCTGCTGGCCGACCGGGCCTTCGACCTCAACTCCTACGACCTGGAGGAGGGGAACCTGACGGTCCGCTCGGGGAACCTGCTGGCCTTCGAGCCCACCCTCCGGCTCAAGCAGTCGATCATCCCGGGCTTCCTGACCCTGATCGGCAGCGGCAAGTTCGTCGCCGCCTCCAACGGGCCGGTGCACTTCGTCGAGCCGCCGATCCGGGTGGACCCGCAGGCGCTGGTCGGCTGGGCGGACTGCCCGGCGCCGTGCCACCACTACGACCACGACTACATGCACGGGGTGATCGGCGGACTGCGTCGGCTCACCGGCGTCGGCGGGGCGTCCGGCGAGGAGCACCAGTTCGAGTTCATCGGCGCGGGCCAGGTGCTGCTGCAGTCCAGCGAGACGCTGATGGCCGAGCGGTCGGTCGGCCAGGTGCACGCCGAGGCCGGGGTGCCGATGGGCGGGGTGCCGAGCCAACACGCCTCGGGCCACGGCAGCCAGCTCCCGAACGTGCCCGGTCTCGGTAACCTGGGGGACCTCGGACGGCGCTTCGGGCTCTGACCCGGGGCGCGCCGGACGGGGCAGGGCGGAGCACGAAGGGCCACGGTGCCGCACGGGCCGTGCGGCACCGTGGCCGGATCGCGTCCACCGCCGGACGTGAACGCCGGTAAAGTCGTACAACATTGAACTAAATGCGGTATCCTGGGGCCATGGAGACGCACACGATCGAGCCGGCCGACATCTCAGTCCCGCAGCCCGCGGGGTCCGAGGAGGAGACTCCCTGGCTGACCGCCCGGGAGCAGCGGTTGTGGCGCGCCCACCTGGAGGTCGCCAAGCTGCTGGACTACCAGCTCAGCCGCGAGCTGCAGCCGCACAACCTCGCCATCAACGACTACGAGATCCTGGTGGTGCTCTCCGAGGCACCCGAGCGGCGGATGCGGATGACCGACCTGGCCACCGCGACCCTCCAGTCCAAGAGCAGGCTCTCCCACCAGATCACCCGGATGGAGAACGCCGGCCTGGTGCTGCGCCAGGACTGCCCGGGCGACCGCCGCGGTCTCTACGCCCACCTCACAGAGCAGGGCTGGCAGACCATGCAGCGGGTCGCGCCCTGCCACGTGCGCAGCGTCCGGGCGCACTTCATCGACCGCTTCACCCCCGAGCAGCTCGACGCGATGTACGAGGCGCTGGCCCCGGTCGCCGAGCACCTGCGCGGCCTGCGCGGACGCGGCTGAGCCCGGGCGGACACGGCCGGGCACCGGCCGTGAACGGCGCAAGGGCGGCACCCGGGCCGGGTGCCGCCCT
>NZ_JBHJRC010000258.1:0-12026 GCF_042261735.1 Kitasatospora sp. NPDC056327
CCCTCGTCCCGCCACCGGGTGTTCCACCCGGGGTTGTGGAGCTTGCGACGCGGCCCCCCCCCCCGGCGGGGGCGGGGCCCCGCCGGCGTTCCGCGGCACTCCCCGTGCGCGCTCGGACCGGACTGCTCCGGACGTGCCGCGTCCGGGGACGGTGCGGCCGGTGAGGTTCAAACACCGTTCGTGGGTGGTTCACGGCGGGGTCGTATCGTCGTTGCCGATCGGGGGCTCCCGAGCCACCGACGACGAGGAGGGAACCATCGTGAAGCGCCTGCGCACCGCCACGGTCCTGGCCGGTCTCATGCTGTCTCTCGCGGGGACCGCCGCCGCGCACGCCGACGCCGACGGCGTCCGGTCCACGCGTCCGATCGACATCAGCACCAACTACGCCTGGGCCAGGGGCGAGGTGTTCTGGAACAGCAGCACCAGCACCGTCTACCTCCAGGTCCACGACACGCCCCAGTACACGTCCAACTCCTGGGCCAGGATCGCCTACAAGACCGCCGACGGCGGCCAGCACTACCTGAACGACTTCATCACCGTCGGCAACGGCGGGACGTCCGACCGCTCGTACGACTTCGGCTTCCCGGCCAAGGACGTGTGGGTGGACCTCTGCTCCAAGCGCAACGGGGCGACCACCTGCACCGGTTGGAAGTAGCGGAGGCGGCCCCCGGCCGCAGTCGGCGCCGACGCCCTCACCTCCCGCCGGATCACGGCGGGCCGCCCGTTCGCCGGCCGACGCGCGAGCGGGCGGCCGGTCAGACCAGGAGGCGGGCGCAGAGGGCGTCGAGGTCCAGCACCCCGGGCTCGGTACCCGCGGGGACCAGTGCGAACGACTCCGCCAGGAACGCCGTCACGGAGCAGGTGGGGAGGCTGATCACGGCCTCCTGCCCGGGGACCCGCAGGGTCACCAGCGTCCGCCCGGGGCTCCCCGGGCGGACGTGGACGTCCCCGAGCCCGGCGGGTGCGTACCGTCCCTCGGAGAGCAGGTCGCGCCCGAAGTACCAGTCCAGGGGGCTCCCGTCAGGTGCGGACGGACCGAAGGACAGGCACACCCCGTACGGCAGCGACGAATCGAACCGGAGCCAGGCCCGGACCGGCACACGGGGGAACTCGCTGAGGGGCAGGGTGACGTCGATCAGGTGGACCGTGGTTCCGGGCATGCGGCAGGACCTCGCAGTCGTGGGAGGCGGCGCGGAACGGCGCTGCGGTTCCCGGTTACCCCCGCGCGCCGCTTTCAGCGGCTCCGCGGCGGAGAATCTTCCCGGTCCCGGTCCCAACCCGTCCCCGGAAGGCCCTGGTCCGTTCCCCGGGGATCCGACCCGGCGAAGTGCGGCATGATCGGGGTTCAGATTCCCCTGCCGATGGGACCGCCCGATCATGCCCACGAACGACACCTCCCCGTACGTCCCCCCGCCGCCGCTCCGGGCGACGATCCGGCGCGAGCCCGGCGCCACCGTGGTGAGCCTGGCCGGAGAGGTGGACCAGGACCAGTACGAGACGGTCCGGACGCGACTCGCGGAGGCCGTCCGGACGGAGCCGTCCTGCCTGGTGGTGGACCTCGCGGGGGTCGGCTTCTGCGATTCCAGCGGCCTCAACGCGCTGCTCCGGGCCCGTCTGGACTGCGAGGGACGGGGCGTCCGCCTGGTCCTGGCCGCCCCCACGGCGCAGCTGCGCCGGCTGCTCGACCTCACCGGCGCCGGCGAGGTCTTCACGGTCTGCGACGACGTGCCCGCGGCCGTCGCCGTCGGGACGGCCGCCGCCCGCTGACCGCCCGCCCGGGTGCCGGCCCGGTTCGGGAGCCCGCCCCGGACCGCCGGGGGAGGAGCCGGACCGCCGGGGGAGGAGCCGGACCGCCGCCGGACGCCGACGGCGGCGCGGTTCAGAGCGGGAAGGTGACCCGGATCCGCTTGCCGCCGCCCGGCAGCGGCCGGACGAGGCAGGTGCCGGAGAGGTGCTGGACCATGGCCCAGCCACGGCCGCCGGGCGCCGCCGGATCGCGGCGGTCGAGGGCCTCACCCGACGGGTGGTCGTCGTGGCCGTCCTCCACGTCGACGACCAGACAGCCGAGTTCCAGGTCCAGACGGGCCTCGAAGCCGGTCATTCCGCCGCCGTGGGTCCCGGCGTTGACGACGAGTTCGGTCACCGCGAGCTGCGCGTCCGCGAGGACGCGTTCGGTGTCCCCGGTCACGGCACCCAGCAGCCCGGCGAGATGGGCGCGGGCCTGCCTCGCGGTGCGCACGACCGGCTCGACGCGCCCGGGAGCCCGGTCGCGGGGCTCCTCCGAGTGCGGGACCAGCTCATCTGCGTGGGGCATGTGACGGCCTTCGATCAGGGGGTGCACGGCATGGACGGGTCGCTGTTCACTGTCGGCGGACCGGGGCGCGTCTACCCCGCCCGGCGCGGACGATCCCCCGTGCGGACCCGCCGCCGTCACGGTGTCCCGGGGCGCGCCGGCCTGCGGCCGCGCACCGCGGCCCCGGCCTCGGCGACACTGTCGGCGATGGTGAAGTGTCCGTCGGTGGCCGTGATCTCCAGCAGCCTGCGAACGGGCGTCGCGAGCGGTCCCACGAGCACCATCGCACCGCCCGACTCCTCAAGCCGCCGGTGGGCGAGGACGAGGAGCCGCAGGGCGAAGGAGTCGGCGAAGGTGACCGCGGAGAGGTCCACCGCGAGCACGTCCGGCCGGTCGGCGAGGGCGGCGTCCAGGGACTCGGTGAGCTCCTGTCCGGTGTCGTAGTCCAGGTCACCGCTCAGCCTGAGCACGGCGGTCCTCCCCGGTCCCGGGGGACGCGCCGGGCTCGTGTCGTCGGTCATGCGATCATGCTAGCCGCAGTCGCTCCCGAGGGCGGGGGTCCGCGTCGCCGGGGCCCCTCCCGGCGAGGGATTTCCCGGTTCGGGCCGCGGGAACGGTCCGGGGACGGACGGCACGGGCCGTCGTCACGAGGCTAGGAGGGAATCGTTGGCGGACCAGGCGGGGCACGACGAGGCGGGTCACGACCGGCCCGGGCACGACGGGTCGGGGCACGACGAGGCGCACGGCCCGTTCGCCGCCGATCCGCTGGTCGGGGCGGACCTGGCGCGGGTGGACTGGTCCGCCACGCCGCTCGGGCCTCCCCGCGACTGGCCCCAGAGCCTGCGCACGGCGGTGGGCATCCTGCTCTCCTCACGCTTCTCCATGTGGATGGCCTGGGGACCCGAACTCACCTACTTCTGCAACGACGCCTACCGGCGCGACACCCTGGCCCACCGGTACCCCTGGGCGCTCGGCCGCCCCTTCGACGAGATCTGGCCGGAGATCCGGGACGACATCCGCCCCCGCATCGACAGCGTCCTGCGGGACGGCCGCTCGACCTGGGACGAGGCGCTGATGCTGCTGGTCCGGCGCGCGGGGTACCCCGAGGAGAGCTACCACACCTTCTCCTACAGCCCGTTGCGGGACGAGGCCGGCGACGTGGTCGGCGTGCTGTGCGTGGTCAGCGAGGAGACCCAGCGGGTCCTCTCCGAACGGCGGATGGCGACCCTGCGCGATCTGGGCTCCGACCCCGGGGCGGTGCGGACCGAAGGGCAGTTCCTGGAGTTCAGCTCCGAACAGCTGGCCCGCAACCCCCACTGCCTGCCGTTCACGCTGACCTACCTCTTCCACGACGACGGGACCGCGCGGCTCGCCGCCTCCTCCGGCATCCCGGACGGGCATCCGGCCGCCCCGGCCGTGACCGGGCCGGCCACGGCCCGCCCCTGGCCGGTGGCCCGGGCCCGGGAGGGCCGAACGTCCCTGGTGCCGCTGGACGGCGCCCCGTTCGGTGAACTGCCCGGCGGGGCGTGGGACGAGCCGCCGCTGGAGGCCCTGGTGGTGCCGCTGAGCGTGGCGGGCGGCGAACCGAGCGGGTTCCTGGTCGCCGGGCTGAACCGCTACCGGATCCTGGACGACGACTACCGCGCCTTCGTCGACCTGGTCGCCGGCCGTCTCGCCGCCGGGACCGCCAGTGCGCGCGGCCACGAACTCCAGCAGCGCCGCGCCCAGGAGCTCGCCGAACTCGACCGGGTGAAGAGCGCGTTCTTCTACAACATCAGCCACGAGTTCCGCACACCGCTGACCCTGGTGATCGGACCGGTCGAGGAGCTGGTCCGGCGGCTGGCGGACGCCGGCGACGACGTGCGGGCGGACCTCGACACGGTGCACCGCAACGGCCTGCGGCTCGGAAAGCTCGTCAACTCCCTGCTCGACTTCTCGCGCATCGAGGCCGGGCGCATGCCGGCCCGGCTGGAACCGGTCGACCTGGCGGCCGTCACCACCGACCTCGCGGCGGTGTTCCGCTCCGCCGTCGAACGGGCCGGCCTGGAACTCGACGTCGACTGCCGCCCGCTGGACAAACCGGTCCTGATCGACCTCGGGCTGTGGGAGAAGGTGATGTTCAACCTGCTCGGGAACGCCCTGAAGTACACCTTCGACGGCATGATCCGGGTCCGGACGCACCGGGCGGGCGCCTACGCGCGGGTGACGGTCGAGGACACCGGGGTCGGCATCCCGGCCGACGAGGTCCCCCGCCTGTTCGAGCGCTTCCACCGGGTCGAGGGGAGCCGGGCCCGTTCGCACGAGGGGAGCGGCATCGGGCTGGCCCTGGTGAAGGAGCTGGTCGAGCTGCACGGCGGCACCGTCGCCGTCGACTCGGTCCCGGGCCGGGGCACCCGCTTCGCCGTCGACCTGCCGTTCGCGGCGGCGTCCCTGCCGGCCGGTGCGCCGACGGCCCCGCGGCCCGGCGGGGCCGAGCCCTTCCTGCGGGAAGCGCTGGGCTGGCTGCCGGACGACGACGGAGCCGAGGGGGAGCAGCCGCGCGCCGACGCGGAGCCCGGGGCCGGGCCGGTCCCCGCCCACGTGCTGGTGGCCGACGACAACGCCGACATGCGCCGTTACCTGACCCGGATCCTGCGCGGCGCCGGCCACCGGGTCACCCCCGCCGCCGACGGCCGGCAGGCCCTGACCGAGGCCACCCGGGACGTCCCCGACCTCGTGGTCAGCGACGTGATGATGCCGGGCCTGGACGGGCTGACCCTGGTGGCGAGGCTGCGCGCCGACCCGCGGACCGCCGCGGTGCCCGTCCTGCTGCTGTCCGCGCGGGCGGGCCTGGAGGCGTCCCTCGAAGGGCTCGACTCCGGCGCCGACGACTACCTCGCCAAACCGTTCGCCACCGCCGAACTCCTCGCCCGGGTGCGCTCGGCCGTCGCGCTGGCCAGGATGCGCAGCCACCACACGCGCTGGCGCACCGCCCTGGTCGACTCCCTCCAGGACGCCTTCTTCGTCTGCGAGGAGGACGGGACCGTCGTCGAGACCAACGAGGCGTTCACCACCCTGCTGGGATTCGGCCCGGAGGGTCTGCCCTACGTCCCGGCCCACCCGTGGTGGCCCGACCCCGCCGAGGACCCGGGGGCCCACCGCCGGGCGGCCGACGCCTTCGCCGGTCTGATCAGCGACGGCGGCGGTCGCACCGACCTGCCCGTCCGTCGCGCCGACGGGCAGTCCCTGTGGGTCCAGGCCTCCGTCAACCGGGTCCGGGACCCCGGAACCGCGCACACGGTCGTCGTCGGCACCCTGCGCGACGTCACGGCCGAGCACCGTGCGATCCGGCGGGAGAGCGCCCTCGCCGCGCTCGGGGAGCGGCTCGCCCGCGCCCGCAGCGCCGACGAGGTCCTGGCCGGCGCGGTCGAGGAGCTCTGCGAGCTGTGGCGGGCGCGCCGGGTGCTGGCCGTCCGGTTCGGCCACGGCGGGCACGGCGCGCCGCCCGAGGTCTCCGCGGCCGGCTGCGGCCCCGACCGGACGCCGTCCGGCTGGTCGCACCTGTCGGGCGACCAGCGGGCCCGGATCACCGCGCTGCTCGACGCACCGCTCCTCACTCCCGTGCTGTGCCCCGGCGGGGCGGGCATCGCCCTTGAGCACCCGGCCGGTCCGCTGGTCCTGTCCGTCGACCTCGGCGACCGCCGGCCCTTCACCGCCGAGGACGGGCTGCTGCTCTCGCTGCTGGCCGGCCGCCTCGCCCAGGGACTCACCCGCGCCCACCAGACCGACCAGCAGCGCGAGACCGCCATCGCACTGCAGCGGGCGATCCTCGGCCCGGCCGCTCTGCCGGCGGGGTTCGCGGCCCGCTACGAGCCCGCGATCCGCCCGCTGGAGGTCGGCGGCGACTGGTACGACACGATGACGCTGCCCGACGGGCGGATCGGCATCGTGGTGGGGGATTGCGTGGGCCGGGGGCTGGAGGCGGCCAGCGTCATGGGGCAGCTGCGCAGCGCCTGCCGGGCGCTGCTCCTCCAGGACCACGCTCCCGCCCGTGCCCTGAGCGCGCTGGACACCTTCGCCGCCACGATCCCCGGCGCCCTGTGCACCACGGTGTTCTGTGCCGTCCTCGACCCGGTGGGCGGCGGGCTGCGCTACTCCTCCGCCGGGCACCCGCCCGGCGTCCTGGCGCTGCCCGGCGGCTCCACCGTCCTGCTGGAGGGCGGACGGTCGCTGCCCCTGGGGGTCCGGCCGGGACTGCCGCGTCCCGAGGCCGCGGTGGCACTGCCGCCCGGCGCGATCCTGATGCTGTACACCGACGGGCTGGTCGAGCGGCGGGGCGTCCCGCTGACCGAAGGGATCGAGTCGGCCGCCCGCGCGCTCCACGCCGGGGCCGGCCTGCCGCTCGACGACCTCGCGGAGCACCTGACGGTGTCGCTGGCCCCGGCCCGCGGCTACGGGGACGACGTGGCGCTGCTGCTCTACCGCCACGGCGCCGGGTCCGGGCCGCGGCAGGCTCCGGAGGGCTGAGGAGCGCCGTGGAGACGGCTCCCGCACGATCGGCGGGCCCTCGTGGTCCGGCCGTCGTGGTCCGGTCTTCGTGGTCCGGCTCGCGGGCCGCGGGAGCGGGGCGGGCGGGCGCGCCGGTGCGGCGTGCTCACCCGGACCAGCGGGCCCGCAGACCGGCGGCGGCGAGCACCGCGCACACCGCCAGGTTGGTGGCCGGATAGGTGGCCAGGACGGCGGCGAACTCGCGCAGGGCCGCGCCGGGCCGGTAGTACGCGGCGGTGGGCGCGCCGACGGCCTCGCCGCGGACGCCGGCCCGGCGCGCGGTGATGGCGGCGCGCAGGGCGTGGAAGTCGTTGGTGACGACGACGCAGCGGTACCCCGGGCGGATCCGCTCCATCAGCTCCCCGCTGAACTCCAGGTTCTCCCTGGTGTTCGTCGAGGAGCGCTCCTGCACGAGGAGCTCGTCCGGCACGCCGCGCGCCGTCAGGTAGTCCGCCATCGCCTCGGCCTCCGGAACCCGTTCGTCCGATCCCTTGCCGCCGGAGACCAGCAGGACCGGCGCCCGGCCGCGCGACTCCTGGCGGCGGAACAGGGTCAGCGCCCGGTCCAGCCGCGCCGCGAGCAGCGGCGGGACGGTAGATCCGTCGGTCAGCCCGGCCCCGAGCACGACCACGAAGTCGACCGTGCGGCGTGACACCGCCCGGTGGTAGAGCACGGCGTAGCCGACGAAGCAGGCGAGCAGGAACGAGAGGTAGCCGGCGACCAGCAGGACCGCGGTGGCCGCGGCACGGAACGGGCCGTCCTCGGCGACCGCGACGGCCGCCGTCAGCCCGAGCACCCCGAGGACGGCGACGCCCGCCGCCAGCGAGAGCAGGTTGGCCGGGCGGGGGCCCTCCCTGCGGACCGTCCGGACCCCGGCGACCAGCAGGAACCCGGCGACGGCCACCGCGCTCAGCGGGACCGCGATCACGACGGCGCCGGTCACCGCCCGCGCCACCGGGTGCGGGTACCGGTCGAGCTCGACCAGCGCGCCGAGCAGCAGCAGGAGCGTGCACGCGCCCAGCAGGACGCCGTTCCCGAGTCGGCGCCGGTCACCCTGGAAGCGCTGCCGGAAGACCAGCAGGGCGACCGCGGCCGCCAGGCCGTACGGGGCGAAGGAGGTGGTCATGACGGTTCCTCGCAGTGTTCACGGGGTGCGCCGCGGGTCCGGTCCGCTCAGCGGCCGGCACCGTTGCCTCCCTCGGGCCGGTCCGTCCGGCGGTCCGTCCGCCGGGGTTCCCGGACGACTGCCCGGTCGGCCCGGAAACATGCGTCCCGGAAGCGGGGGTCCTCCATCGGCCGGGGGACGGTCCGGAAGGTCCGGGGACGGCCCGAAGCCCGCGGCCCCGCGGTGTCCGTCCGCCGAGCCGTGCCCGTCCTCCTTGGCGGGCCCGCGGCCGCGCCCGTGGCCGGTCCGTGGGGCCCTGACGGACTGTGGGCGGTGGAACGGGGTTAGGTTCTGGGGGAGACCGGACGCGTCCGGCCGGGCACCGGCCCGGCCGGAAGGACCGGAGCCGAGGAGTGGTGGCGGTGGAGATGCGGGAGTACCCGCTGGTGGGCGGGCCGGTGGAGGTCCGCGGCGCGCTGGACCTGGAGCGGACGCCGACGGGGGTGCTCCCGCGCCGGTTGCCGGCGTGGACCAAGGAGCAGTACCAGGACCCGTCGGTGTACGGGGGAACGGTGATGCCCTCGGGCGTGCGGCTGGTGTTCCGCACCGATGCGCGGGTGCTCGAATTCGAGCTCCTCACCTCCACGGGGCAGCTCGACGGCGACCCCGGGCCGCGGCCCACCGGGATGCTTGAGCTGACGGTGGACGGCGTGCTCGCCGGGCGGCAGCGGGCGCCGCTGGGCCACGTGGTGCGGATGGCGGGCCCCGGGGCGGCGCAGCGGCTGATACCGGGGAAGCCGGGCACGGCGAGGTTCGCCGGGCTGCCGGCCGGCATGAAGCGGGTCGAGCTGTGGCTGCCGCAGCAGACCCCGACGGAGCTGCTGGCGCTCCGTGCCGACGGCGAGGTCCTGGCGCCCCTGCCCGACGGCCGGCCCCGCTGGGTGCACCACGGGAGTTCCATCAGCCACTGCCTCGAAGCCGACGGCCCCACCGGCACCTGGCCCGTGGTGGCGGCGGCGCTGGGGGGCGCGGAGGTGACCAACCTCAGCCAGCCGGGCAACGAGATGCTGGACCCCTACGTCGCCCGGACGATCCGCGACCTGCCCGTCGACCTGATCAGCCTCAAGACGGGCGTCAACATCGTGGCCCGGACGGCCTTCCGGCTGCGGACTTTCGGACCGGCGGTGCACGGCTTCCTGGACACGATCAGGGACGGCCACCCGGACACCCCGCTGCTGGTGGTCTCCCCGGTGAGCTGCCCGGCGCTCGAAGCCCGCCCCGGCCCCACGGGGGCGGGACGGGACGGGCGGATCACCGCGCTCGGCGACCCGGCCGACGTGGCGCGCGGGGCGCTCTCGCTGCAGGTCGTCCGGGACGAGCTGGCGCGGATCGTGGCGGCCCGGCGCGCCCACGACCCGAACCTCCACCACCTCGACGGCCGCGACCTGCTCGGCCCCGACGACGTGGACGACCTCCCCGACGGCCTCCACCCCTCCGCGGCCGCCTACCGCCGGATGGGCGAGCGCTTCGCCGCCCGCGCCTTCACCCCCGGCGGCCCCTTCGCCCCCCGCCCGCCCGCCCGGCCGGGCGGCTCCTCCGGAGGCGAGCACGGGTGATGCCGATGAGGGCGGCGGACCGGCAGCCCGGCCCGGAGAGCCGGGCGATCGAGTCGGAGGGCTCGGACCCCGACACCTGGCACGTCGAGTTCCGTGACCGCGGGATCGACGAGCGCGGCACGGTGCTCGCCGTCACCCGCCCGGAGGACGGCACCCGGGCGGACGCCGTGGTCGGCGTGCCGCCGGACGTCGGCGAGGTGCCGGTGGCGTTCGTCCGCCGGGCCCTCGACGAGGCCGCGCGCGGGCTCGACCGCTGACCGGCCGTCGTGCCCGGCGCACCGGCGCACCGGCGTGCTGAGGTGCGCTCGCTGCGGTGCGTCCGCGGTGCCGCGTTCGCGGTGGTGCGTTCTCGGGCCAGAGCCCGTGCGCTCTCGTGCACCGGGCGGTGTCCCCGGTCTCCTACGTTCTCCCGGACGGTGCGGTTCGGCGAACACGAGGGAGAGCGATGCGGTTCGGAGCGGATCCGTTGGGCGGTGCCGCCCCCGTGGCGGTGCGGTGGCCGGCCCGGTTGCCCGGGAGGGGCGGCCGGGGCGCGGGCATGCCCGGCCGCGATCCCGGGGAGCCGCACCGCACCGCGACGTCCCTGGAGCTCCTCTTCGACCTCTGCTTCGTGATCGCGGTGGCCCAGGCGTCCGGCGGCCTGAGCGCGGCGGTGGCGCAGGGACACCCCGCCGCCGGGGTCCTGCGGTTCGCGGTGGTCTTCTTCGCGATCTGGTGGGCCTGGATGAACTTCACCTGGTTCGCCTCCGCCTACGACCCGGACGACGTCCCCTACCGCCTGCTGGTGCTGGCTCAGATCACGGGTTCCCTCGTCCTCGCCGCCGGGATACCGCTCGCCTCCGGGAAGGGCGACCTGCGGGTCGTCATCTGGGGCTACGTCGTCCTGCGCACGGCGCTGGCCGTGCTCTGGCTGCGGGTGGCCCGGTCGGACCCGCGGCGCGGGCGGACGGCCGTGCGGTTCGCCGCCGGGGTGACGGGCTGCCAGGTGGGCTGGGTCGCGACGCTGCTGGTGCCGGACCAGGTCCGGCTGCCGGCCGTCGCCGTGCTGGTCGCCGCCGAGGTGTGCGTGCCGGTGTGGGCGCAGTCCGCGGGGATGACCCCGTGGCACCCCCGCCACATCGCCGAGCGGTACGAGCTGTTCCTCCTCATCGTGCTCGGCGAGTCCGTCGCCGCCGCGGCGGAAGCGGTGCGCGGAGCCTTCGGCCGCGGCCACGGCTCGGCCGGACTGTACCTGCTGGCGGCGGGGGGCCTGCTGATCGTCTTCGCGATGTGGTGGCTGTACTTCGCCAAACCCGCGCACACCCTGCTCGCCACGAGCCACCGGGGTGCTCGCAAGCGCTTCGTCTGGGCGTACGGCCACTATCTGGTCTTCGCCGCCGCCGCTGCCGAGGGGGCCGGCCTGGCCGCGTACGCGGAACCGGTCACCCGGCGCGGCGGCGGCTCCGTCCTGCCGTCGCCGGCCGGTGCGGCGGTCACCCTGCCGCTGGCCGTGTTCCTCCTGACGGTGTGGGCCGTCCATCTGCGGCCGCACCCGCACCGGCGGGTCGAGAGGTTCGCCTTCCCGGCGGCGGCGTCGGCCGTCGTGGCGGCCTCGTACCTCCCCGCACCGGCCCTGGCGGCCGGGCTGGTGGCGGTGGCGCTGGTCGTCGTCACGACGGCCGGGGCGGCCGGTGCGGCGGCGGACACCGGGCCCGCACAGGACGGGTTGCCAGGGCGACCCGTGGGACGAAAAAGGGTGGTTTGCGCACCGACGGACAGGGCAGCCGCAAGGCGTCCGCTGCCCGCGGCCGTCGGCGCCCGTCCTGGGACGCCCGGGAGGGCCCCGGGAACGGCCGCCGCGTCCCGAGAGGTCACGCACCGCAGCGGCGGGCGGGACAGCACCGCAGGAAGCCGGACGACGGCTCCCCGACCGAAAGGAATCCCGCACATGGGCATCGTCATCAGCAGCCCGCTGCCGGACAGTGAGCGCAAGACGACCGGGGAGGCGCTGCAGGGCGCCCTGGTCGACCTCGTGGATCTCTCCCTGGTGGCCAAGCAGGCGCACTGGAACCTCTACGGGCCGCGGTTCCGCTCCGTCCACCTGCAGCTCGACGAGGTGGTCGCGACCGCGCGGGAGTTCGCCGACGAGGTGGCCGAGCGCGCCGCCGCGATCGGGGTGGGCCCGGACGGCCGGGCCGCCACGGTCGCGGCCTCCAGCGGCCTGCCCGCGTTCCCCGAGGGCTGGATCGCCGACGAGGCGGTGATCGGGTACCTGGTGGAGGCGTTCCGGGCCGTGACGGAGCGGATGCGGACGCGCATCGAGGCCACCGGTTCGGCGGACCCCGTGAGCCAGGACCTCCTGATCGGGCTCACGGCCGCGCTGGAGAAGCACAGCTGGATGTTCCAGGCGGAGAACCGGCACTGACGTCCGGCCGCTGGGCGAGCTCACCGATGTCTTCGGCAGGGTCGGCGCCTTCCGCGACATACAGGTCCACTACCTGCACGG
>NZ_JBHJRC010000259.1:0-11979 GCF_042261735.1 Kitasatospora sp. NPDC056327
ATACTCGGGCGGCCGCGTCTTTTGTTATAATGACACAGCCGGGGGGCCCCGGGGGGGGGGCGGGGGGGGGCGCGGGGCGGCCCCCCACCCCCCGGGCCCCCGGCGCGCGGATCGCTCGCCGGGGGCCCGGGGGAGGGGCGGGGTGCCGGCCGCTACTGCGCGGCCTTCAGCGCGATGTCGCCGCGGTGCTGGCCGCCGTCCAGGGAGATCAGCTCCACCGAGCGGTAGGCCCGCTCGCGCGCCTCGGCGAGGTCGGCGCCGGTCGCGGTGACGGACAGCACCCGGCCGCCGGCGCTCAGCACCCGGCCGTCCGCGTCCGCCCTGGTTCCGGCGTGCAGCACGTAGGCGGTGCCGTCGGCGGCCTCCGCCCCGGCCAGGCCCTCGATCGGGTCGCCGGTGCGCGGCGCGGCCGGGTAGCCCTCGGCCGCGATCACCACGGTGACCGCGGCGCCCTCGTCCCAGCGCAGCGGCTCCAGCTGGTCCAGCGTGCCGGTCGCCGAGGCGTGCAGGACGCCGGCCAGCGGGGTGCGCAGCCGGGCCAGCACGACCTGGGTCTCCGGGTCGCCGAAGCGGGCGTTGAACTCGATCACCCGGGTGCCGCGCGAGGTCAGCGCGAGGCCCGCGTAGAGCAGGCCGGAGAACGGGGTGCCGCGGCGGCGCAGCTCGTCCACGGTCGGCTGCAGGACGGTCTCCAGGACCTCCTCGACCAGGCCCTCGGGGGCCCAGGGCAGCGGCGAGTAGGCACCCATGCCCCCGGTGTTGGGGCCCTGGTCGCCGTCCAGCGCGCGCTTGAAGTCCTGGGCCGGCTGGAGCGGCAGGACGGTGCTGCCGTCGGTGATCGCGAACAGCGAGACCTCGGGGCCGTCCAGGTACTCCTCGATCACCACCCGCTCGCAGGCGGCGGCGTGCGCCAGCGCCTCCTCCCGGTCGGAGGTGACCACGACGCCCTTGCCGGCGGCCAGGCCGTCGTCCTTGACCACGTACGGGGCGCCGAAGGCGTCCAGCGCCTCGGCGGCCTCGGCGGCGGTCGTGCAGACGTAGGAGCGGGCGGTGGGCACGCCGGCCGCGGCCATCACGTCCTTGGCGAAGGCCTTGGAGCCTTCCAGCCGCGCGGCTTCGGCGGACGGGCCGAAGACCGGGACGCCGGCCGCGCGCAGGGCGTCGGCGACGCCCGCGACCAGCGGGGCCTCCGGGCCGACCACGACCAGTCCGGCGCCGAGCCGGCCTGCGAGCGCGACGACCTGCGCGCCGTCGAGCTGGTCGACCGGGTGGACCGTCGCCACCTGTGCGATCCCGGCGTTGCCCGGGGCACAGTGCAGCTCGGTCACGGCGGGATCTTGGGACAGAGAGCGGCACAGGGCGTGTTCGCGGGCGCCGCCGCCGATGACGAGGACCTTCACGCTGCGCAAGGGTAGCCGGTGGCCGGTTCCGGCCGCTCTCCGGTCCGGAGGAAGAGACGGCCGGAGGGGTCGGGTACACGCACCGCCCCGGAGGATCCTCCGGTCGGGGCGGGCCGGGTTCATCCCTTGGTGTCCGGGTCAGGACGGCGGGTCACCGGACCCTCGCTCGGACGGGTGAAATCCCGCCGACCGCCGCAACCCTCCCACCTCGGGATCCGGTGGCCGAATCCGGTAACGATCATTGGAGAAGCGCCCACACGGTAAGCCATTTGGCGGTAAGAAGTGCTGTTGGGGCACCACCGGCGACCGCCGGTGACGCCGTCCCGGGACAGCCGCACCCTGTCCGGAACGGTGGTGTGTCCTCCGCGTCACCCGGCGTTCCACGGCCCGTCAGGCCGATGACACGTCGGTGCGCGCAGAGTCGGAACCAGCCAGACCAGCAGTCCGCCCGCCACAGGGAGCCCCACAGGTGAGCCAGCCGGAAATGCAGCCCGAGGAGAGTGCCTGGGGCAAGGAGATCGGTGAGGAGGACCCGCCCGCCGTGACCGCGGCGCGCCGTGCCTCCACCCGCCGCCGGTCCGATCTGAGCACCCGACAGTTCCCCCTCGGGGACTGGGGCGAGCCCGCCGAGCGGCTGGAGGAGCTGTACCGCTGGTCCGAGGAGCGGGCGGTCGAGGCCATCGAGTGGTACCGCCGGGACCGGATCTGGAAGCGCCGCTGGGCGCGGCTGCTGCGGTTCGGCGCGGCCGGGTTCGCGGTCGGCGGCGTCACCGCCCCGCTGGTCGGCCTCACCGGCACGGTCGCCCACGCCACCGGCTGGGGCTACGTCGGGCTGGCGCTGTCCGCCGCCTGCTTCGGCGCGGACCGGATGTTCGGGCTGACCTCCGGCTGGATGCGGGACGTCTCGACCGCGCAGGCCCTGCAGCGCCGGCTGGAGGCCTTCCAGTTCGACTGGGCCTCGGAGTGCGTCCGGGAGGTGCTCGGCCCCACCGAGGGCACCGCGGGCGAGGCCGCCGAGCGGTGCCTCGGGGTGCTGCGGCGGTTCTGCGAGGACGTCTCGGACATGGTCCGCACCGAGACCTCGGAGTGGATGCTGGAGTTCCGGGCCGGGATGACCCGGCTGCCCACCCAGGCGGCCGGCAGCTGGGGCGGCCGTGCCGAGCCCAGCATCGGCGCCCAGGTGCGGGTCCTGCCCCCGCCGGGGACCAGGCCCACCATGCCGCGCCAGCGGCCGCCGGAGGGCCCGCTGCGGTAGCCGCCGGGGGCCGGTGCGGGGGGCCGGCCCGGCCGTCCGGCGGACGGCGGACCGGGGACCGGGGACCGGGGACCGGCGACGGTGCCCGGGCGGCGGTCCGGTCAGGCGAAGACGACCATCGAGCCCTGGTGCAGGCTCCGGGTCGCCGCCGCGTACAGGCCCGCCCAGGCGTGCCGCTCCCGGGCGAACGGGTGCAGGTCGTCCAGCGGCGGGCCGAACGGCTGCTCCAGGCCCGTCGGGCCGAGCGGCCGGGTCGGCGCCGGCGGGTTCAGCGGATCGATGCCAAGCGCCGGGGCGACCGCCTGCAGCTCGCGCAGCAGCCCGTGGCTGGAGCCGAGCGGCCCGCCCGCGGCGAGCAGCGACTCCTCCACCAGCGGGACGGCGAACTCGATCGGCACGTACGCGCCGGCGTGGTCGAAGTGCCAGACCAGGTGCGACTGCTCGGCGCTGTTCTCGAACATCTCCAGCAGCTGCTCGTAGTCCCCGCCGAGCGCGTCCACCGGCGTGATGTCCAGGCCGGTCAGGCCGAGCAGGTAGGCCCGGCGCAGGAAGTGCAGCGAGTCGTAGTCGAAGGCGGCTATCGGCTCGACCGCCCCGCTCAGCCCCGGCACGTACCGGTAGACCGGCATCTCCGGCAGACCGCGCGCGGCCAGCACCTGGTTGTACAGCGCGAGGTCGTCCCGGAAGGGGTTGTCGGGGCTGTGGCTCAGCACGTCCACCAGCGGGACGAGCCAGAGGTCGCAGGCCATGGCCGGCTCTTCCTCTCCGGGCGCGGGGAACCGGCCGCGCGGGGGCGGACGGCGAATGGGCGGGTCGGTGCCCGGACGACCGCGGGGCGGGGCGGCCGGGACGGACGACCGCCCACCCTACCGGCCCGGTGCGCGATGCGGATCGGGCCGTCCCCCGGGCAGTTGGTCCGGCGGCGGCTCGGGCAGCCGGCGGCCGAACCGGCCGTACGGCACCGAACGCGGCTGCGGCACCAGGCCGAGGCCCAGGCCCAGTTCGCGGCCCAGCTCCCGGCCGAGGTCGCGCTCCCGGCCCCCGGCGCCGCCGGCCGGGCGTCCGCCCTCCGGCTCCGGGGGCGGCCGCTCGGCCGGTGGGGCGGGCTCCCCGGGGCCGGACCCGGTGCCCGCCCGGGCCTTCCCCGGCGCGGCGTCCCCCGGGGCGTCCGGTCCGGCCGGACCGGAGGGCTCGCCGCCGCCCGCTCCGCCGGCCGGCCCGGGGGCGTCCGGCGCGGACAGCCGCCCGGTCAGCAGCGGCAGCACGCCCACCGTCTCCACCGGCCGGCCCGCCAGCTCGGCCAGCAGCCCGACGGTGAACAGGTTGTACTCGCAGACGATCCGGTGCGCCCGCGGCACGTCGCGGGCCTCGATGGCGTCCACCAGGTCGAGGTGGCTGTCCCAGCAGACCCCGGCCAGCGCGGGAATCGTCCGCAGGTACCGCACCGCGAACATCCACGACTGCACCCGCAGCCAGTCCAGGTACTCCGCGATCCGGCGGTTGCCCAGCAGCCCGGCGACCTCCTGCCAGAACCGGCGGTCGCAGCCCACCAGCACGTCCAGGTTCCCCGCCCGGGCCGCCCGCACCGCCGCGTCCGCCCGGCGGCGCAGCGAGGTCAGCCGGCCCTCGTCCGGGACGCCGGGCGCCGCGGCCAGCCGGCGGAAGTAGCTGTCGGTGATCAGCACCCGGGACTCGAAGATCTCCCGGAAGTCGTCCCAGCCGAACTCGGGAACCGTGAAGCCGCGGTGGTGCTCGGCCCGGAGCAGCCCCTGCGCGGAGAGGTCGACCAGCGCCTCCCGGGCCGGGGTCGCCGAGACGCCGTAGAGCTCGGCGATCTCCTTGACGGTGAAGTTCCGCCCGGCCGCCAGCCGGCCGGCCATCATCTCCTCGCGCAGCGCGCCCGCGATCTGCTCGCGCAGGCTGTTGCGCTGGATCACGGGACGGTCGCCCGCGCCGGTGCCGAACATGCGCGCGACCTCCTCGGGCGGGCTGGACGGCCTGACGGGGACAGACCGGCGAAGGAACGGCTGGTAACACGACGAAGGCTCATCTTCTCAAAAAGGACACCGTCGCGTACAAGCCCCCCGTGCGTCGCGGCGCGCCCCGCACCCGGCCCGGCCCCGGAAGGGGCGCGGGCGGGGGCCGTACGGGGGCCGTGCGGTCAGCGCTGGACCGGTGCCGGGATGCCGAGCAGCCGGTCCCGGTGCACCGGGAAGTCGGCCCGCGCCGCGGCCACCGCAGCCGGGTCGAACTCCACCGTCAGCACCTCCTCGCCCGCGCCCGCCTCGGCCAGCACCCGGCCCCACGGGTCCACCGCGATGCTGTGGCCGGCCTGCTCGACCCCGCCGTGCGTCCCGGCCGTGTTGCAGGCCAGCACGTAGGCCTGCTCCTCCACCGCGCGCGCCCGCGCCAGCAGCGTCCAGTGCTCCCGCCGCCGCTCCGGCCAGGCCGCCGGGACCACCAGCACCTGCGCGCCCGCGTCCAGCAGCGCCCGGAACAGCTCCGGGAAGCGCAGGTCGTAGCAGGTCGCCAGACCCAGCGTGCCGACGTCGGTGACCGCCGTGACGATCTCCTGCCCGGCGCCCATCACCACCGCCTCACCGCTGTCGAAGCCGAAGCGGTGGATCTTGCGGTAGGTGTGCACCAGCTCGCCGTCCGGGGCGAACAGCAGCGAGGTGTTGTAGATCGGCCCGTCCGGATCCCGTTCGACCACGGAACCGGCGTGCAGCCAGACGCCGGCCGCCCGTGCGGCCGCCGACATCGCGTCCGAGGTCGGGCCGTCCAGCGACTCCGCGCCGTCCGACCAGAGGTCGTAGGCGAAGCCGCCGAGTGGCCACAGCTCCGGCAGGACGACCAGGTCGGCGCCCTGTTGCGCCCGCACCAGGGCGGCCGCACGGGCCCGCCGCTCGGCCGGGGGCTCGGCGTCGGAGACCACGAGTTGGATCAATGAAGCGCGCACAGTACCACCGTCCACGGCAAGAGTCCTACGATCGTCACCCGAAAGCGCTGCCCTGCTCTCACCAGGCAGCGTAACGTGCGGTTAGCGTGTGCGTCCGGAAGCCGGAACTTCCCGGCGGACCAAGGAACCCGCGGGCACGCGTGGCAAGGCAGCTGACGGAGGGCCGGAGATTCCCGTGACGGACAACCAGACCGTGCAGGCTTACACCGAGGCGTGGACCCAGACCATCGAGGCGATATCCGAGCTGGTGCGCCTCCTGCCCGAGGGCTCCTGGAACCGGGCCACCGAGTGCCCGGGCTGGTCGGTCCGCGACGTCGTCTCGCACGTGATCGCCGTCGAGTCCGAGATCCTCGGTGACCCCCGCCCGATCCACTCGCTCCCGCGCGACCTCCACCACGTCACCACCGAGGCCGCCCGCTACCTCGAACTGCCCGTCGACAAGCGCCGCTGCCACACCGCCCTGGAGATGACCAGCGAGCTGGAGTACACGGTCATCCGGCGCTGCCGGGCCCTGCGCAACGCCAAGCAGATGCCCAACGAGCCGGTCCCCTGGCCGGCCGGGCCGCAGCGCCGCGACGTCCCGTACCACGAGCTGCTGCGCCTGCGCGCCTTCGACGTCTGGGTGCACGAGCAGGACCTCCGGCGGGCCCTCGGCATGCCCGGCAACCTCGACTCCCCGGCGGCCCTGGTCACCCGCGACGTCCTGCTGCAGGGCCTGCCGAAGGCCGTCGCCCACCAGGCCGGCGCCCCGGCCGGGACCGCCCTCGTCGTCGACGTCACCGGCCCGGTCGAGTTCCTGCGCACCGTCCGGGTCGACTCCTCGGGCCGCGGCACGGTGGACGAGTCCATCAGCCTCGCGCCCGACCTCCAGCTCACCCTGGACTGGGAGACCTACGTCCGGCTCGCCTGCGGCCGCGGACGCCCCCGTCCGGGCCAGGTGGTCGTCGAGGGCGACAAGGAGCTCGCCGACCGCGTCCTGGCCAACTTCTCCGTCACCCCGTGACCCTCCCGCCCGGTGTGCGCCCGGAGTGCACGCCGGGCGGGAGGACGGCGGTGAGGCCGGAGGTCTCCCGCACCGCCGGTCCGCGCCCGGTCACCGCCGGCGCCGCCGGCGGTCATCACGCCTCCGCGGGGCGGGAGGCCTGCGGGGGGACCGCCGTGAGCCTGCGGCGGAGGCGGAGGATCATCAGCGTCCCCGCCGCCAGTGGCACGTACTGCCAGCAGAACGCCCAGCGGAAGGCGTCCGCGGTGTAGGTGTCGGCGCCGGATGGGCTCAGGGTGTCCAGGAGGACGCCGATGCCGAACAGGGTGATCATCGTGCCGATGAAGCCGCCCATGTTGACGATGCCGGAGGCCGTGCCGAGGCGTTCGACGGGGTTGCGGGCGCGGGCGTAGTCGAGGCCGACCAGGGAGGCGGGGCCGTTGCTGCCCATCACCAGGACGACCGCGACCAGCAGCCAGAGCGGCGGACGGCCCCCGGGCCAGGCGAGGGTGACCGCCCAGAGCAGGGCGGTGGCGCCGATGACGGTGAGCACGATGGGCATCCGGGCCCGGGCGGTGCGGGAGAGGACCCGGCCGAAGAGGAAGCCGAAGCTCATGTTGGAGAGCACCAGCAGGGTGAGCAGCCCGCCGGCGGCGGCGCGGGTCATCCCCTGGGCCTCGACGAGGTAGGGCAGGCCCCAGAGCAGGCCGAAGGCGTTGCCGGGGAACTGGGTGGTGAAGTGGATCCAGAGCCCCAGCCGGGTGCCCGGTTCCCGCCAGGCCTCCCGGACCTGCCGCCCGACGGCGAGCCGTGGCCCCGCGACGGGTCCGGAGACCTCGGCGGGGCCCGTCGGCGCCTCCCGGAGGAAGAGCGCGACCAGGGCGAACACGGCCACGCCGAGCAGGGCGATGGCGGTGAAGGTGGGCGTCCAGCCCTCGCTGTGCAGGGCCTGGGCGAGGACGACGGTGGTTACCAGGTTGCCGCTCATCCCGGCGAGGCCGGTCAGCTGGGCGACGAGCGGGTTCTTCGCGGCGGGGAACCAGCGGGCGGCGATCCGCAGCACGCTGATGAAGGTCATCGCGTCGCCGCAGCCGAGCACGGCCCGGGAGGCGAGCGCGGGGCCGAAGGAGTCGGAGAAGGCGAAGGCGAGCTGACCGGTGCTCAGCAGGACGACGCCGAGCAGCAGCACCCGGCGCGCCCCGAACCGGTCGACCAGCAGGCCGACGGGCACCTGCATCACCGCGTAGACGAGGACCTGGAGGATCGAGAAGGTCGAGAGCGCGGAGGCGCCGATGCCGAAGCGGTCCGCGGCGTCGAGGCCGGCCACGCCGAGGCTGGTGCGGTGGATGACGGCCAGGACGTAGACGCTGACGCCGATGGACCAGGCGGTCCAGGCGGCCCGCCCGCCCGGGGGGTGGACGACGGCGGTGGGACCGGCGGTGGGGCCGGTGCCGGCACGGGGAGCGGGAACGGACAGGGGACGGGCTGAACGGGCTGGCTCCACGGTCATAGTGGCCCCAGATTAGTCATCCCATCATTGGATGCCCAGGGCGGGGTGCCCGGGACGGGCACGAACCATCCGGTCCGCCCCGGGCTCCGGCCCCGGCCGCGCGGCGCTCAGCCGACCACCGTCCAGGAGACCGAGCGCGTCATGTAGCGGTCCCGGAAGGCCTCGTCGCGGACCCAGTCCGTGGTGTCCCGGACGGTGGCGGTGACGGTCGCGCCGTGCCCCGGCTCCAGCGGCAGCCCCGCGGTGTCCAGCCAGCTGCGGTCCGGGGCCTGCGGCTCCACCGGGACGCCGTCCACCGTCCAGTCCACCCTCAGCTGCCGGGCGCCGGTCAGCGGGAGCGGCCGGACCTCCAGCCGGGGCCGGCCCGCGACGTCGCCGGGGGCCGGCACGGGGTTGTCGGTGGGCCGGACCCGGCGGTAGATCTCCTCGATGATCGCCTCCCGCGAGGGCAGGTTGTACGCCCCGCCGAGGGTGCGCATCACCGAGTCCCGGGTCGGCCGGTAGACGCCGTTGGCGCTGCGGTAGGCGCCGACGGTCCCGGCGCCGTCCGGGGACTCCGCGCCCAGCCAGCGCCACCACTTGGTCTGCTTGCGGCGCATCTCGTCGGCGTTCTCGGTGGAGAGGTTGGGGTAGTCCGCGTCGTCCGGGGCGCTGTCGTACTCGTCGCCGAGGTCCCCGACGGTGTGCCCTATCTCGTGCTGGATGATCCGCCCGGCGTCCGGGCTGCCGCCGGCCAGGGTGGTCACCCCGGTGCCGCCGGCCCCGCCGTACTCGGTGGAGTTGGCGAGCGCGATGAGGTACTGCGGGCCCTCGCCGTGGCCGGCGTAGCGGGCGGTGGCGTCCTCGTCGGCGCAGAGCAGCCTGGCGGTGCCCTCGCACCAGAAGTGCATGCCGAGCGGGGTGGCGGGGCGCCGGCCGCGGTTCTCCGTCTCGGCGATGCCGGAGTCCGGGGAGACCACCTCGACCCGCCTTATGTTGAAGAACCCCTGGTAGCTGCGGAACGGCTCGATGTCCATCAGGGCTCGCCAGGCCCGGTCCGCCTGCTCGCGGAACAGTTCCTGCTCGTCGGTGCCGTAGCCGTCGCCGAGCAGCACCAGGGTGATCCGGTTGGCCGGGTCGCCGGTCCGCCGTATGTCGACGGTCGGCGCCTCGCCGGCCGCGGTGCGCAGATCGGCGCGCTGGACCGCGGTGTGCGGCGGCACCGCGCGGTCGGCGGGGGCGCCGGGCCCGATCACCCCGAACGGCGGGGGGCCGGCCAGTTCGAGCGCGGCCGGGAGCACGGCGGTGGACACCAGCACGAGGGCGGCCAGACTCCGGACGATCCGGCCAGGGTTGCCAGGCGGCATACGGGTGCGTCCTCGACGTTCCGGTCACCCGGCGTCGCCCGGGTGGTGGACGCGAAGACGTACCCGGTCCCGCGTGTCGCCCTCACCGAACGGCGAAAGAGTCACCGGTCTGGCCGAACGACCGGAACCTCACCAGTCATACCTATGAGTCTGATCATGTGAATGACGATGACCAACGGTGACACCGGAGCCACCGGAGAAACTCGCGAAAAAACTTCGAACCCACCGCAACCCTTCGAACGCGATCGCTGTCTGTACGGACGAAGGAAATGGAAAGCGAGACCGGCCGAGCCGGGGGGCGCTAACTGCTCGACAGGAGCAGGCCGGTCACCTTCGCCCCACACCATTCTCACCAGCGTCAGACCTCGGGGGGTCCACGTCATGCGCATGTCCGCTATGCCCGCTTTTGCGAAGGAATCCGGCACCACCAGCCGGATCGCCGCCGTCGCCGCCGCCGTCGTCCTGGCCGGCTCCGTCCAGCTCCTCACCGCCGAGTCCTCCTGGGCCTGCGCCGGGCCCTACCACGAGGCGCTCGGGAGCAGCGCTCCGCGGACGACCCCGGCGGCGACCCACCAGGGCACGGTGACCAGTGCCTTCCTCTCGTCCCCGGCCACCATCACCCCCGGCGGGGCGAAGATCGAGGTCGGCACCCAGGTCGCCAACTTCACCGGCGGCGACTTCCGCTACGCCTACCCGGCGCTCACCCTCACCGCCAAGGGCGCGCCGCTGCGCACCGAGGACGTGACGGTCGAGGCGCTCGTGAACGGTGCCTGGCGGTCGCTCGGCGCCGACAACGGCTGCGGCGGCGAGGCCGTACGGGTCGACACCGGACCGCTGGGACAGCCGCTTGAAAACGGCCGCGCGACCCGCTTCGTCTTCCGGATCGGCCTCTCCGCGAAGGCTCCGGCCCCGCAGTCCGCCATCTCGCTCACCCTGTCGGGGATCTCCGACGACGGCGTCGGCACGAAGAGCTCCCGGACGGTGAAGGTGACCCGCACGGGGGACAAGGCCGCCACTCCCACCGCCACGCCGACTCCGGCGAAGCCCGCCCCGACCGCGAAGCCGGCCACGCCGAAGCCCACCGCCAAGACCACCGCCAAGCCCGCCGCCAAGCCCGCCGCACCGGTCGCGGAGGCGACCCCGGCCCCCACCGCCAAGCCGACCACCGCCGCCCCGGCCCCGGCCCCGGCCGAGCCCACCACCGCACCCGCCACCACCGCACCCGCCGGCACCCCCGAACTCGCCCAGACCGGCGCCGACACCCCGAACGGCCTCCTCGCCGGCATCGCCGCCGCCCTCGCCGCCCTCGGCACCGCCACCGTCGTCACCGTCCGCCACCGCCTCCGCAACCGCGCCTGACACCCGCCGTCCGCGGGGCCGGACGGACCGCGGAACACCCGTGGCCGTCCCCCTCCCTCCGCACCGCGCGGAGGGGGAGGGCCATGCACAGATCCCCGTCGGAGAAGTTCCGAAATCACTTCGCACCGACCACAACCTCCGCCCGCGACGGACGTCTCAGGAGACAGAAGGCAAGGACGGAAGGACCGGCCGCGCCGGGGGGGCGCTTTCGCTCCGAAAAGGAGCGGGCCGGCCGTCTTCATTCCACTCGCACCATCACGATGACCTTGGGGGGTCCCATCATGCGCACGTCCGTCATGCCCGCTTTCCCGAAGAACTCCCGCCCCGGCCGCCGGATCGCCGCCGTCGCCGCCGCCGTCGTCCTGGCCGGCTCCGTCCAGCTCCTCACCGCCGGGTCCTCCTGGGCCTGCGGCGCCCCGGCCAACGCCAAGGCCGCGGCGCCGGGCACCGCCAAGGCCGCGCCGGGGAACGACGCCCCCGTCCACCGGGGCGGCATCGAGGCTGGCTTCCACATGACCCCCGTCGACCTGACCATCAAGGCGGGCGGCCCCGGGCTCGAACTCGGAACGAGCGTCGCCAACTTCACGGGAGCCCCGTACCGCAACGCGGTGCCCTCGCTCGCCGTCTCCGCCGTGTTCGCCGGCGAGGGCGGGACGCGGTACCTCGCCGACAAGTACCTGACCGTCGAGTACAGCCACACCGGGGGCTGGCAGAAGCTCCCGCTGGTGCGCGGCTGCGACCCGACCCTCTTCGCCACTCCCGCCAAGGGGATCCCGGTCGAGAACGGCCGGGCCCAGCACGCGACCTTCCGCGTCACCCTCTCCGCGGACGCCCCCGCCGACCTCAGGACGCTCCGCATCGGCCTCTCCGCCGAGGCCGAGGACAAGAAGCACAGCGACTGGGCCTACCGGGAGGCACGGGTCACGGTGCCCAAGCCGGCGAAGCCCGCCCCGACGGCGAAGCCGACCACCGGGCCGACCACGCCGAAGACCACCGCCAAGCCCACCGCCAAGCCCGCCGCACCGGTCGCGGAGGCGACCCCGGCCCCCACCGCCAAGCCGACCACCACCACCGCCCCGGCCCCGGCCGAGCCCACCACCGCACCCGCCACCACCGCACCCGCCGGCACCCCCGAACTCGCCCAGACCGGCGCCGACACCCCGAACGG
>NZ_JBHJRC010000260.1:0-11959 GCF_042261735.1 Kitasatospora sp. NPDC056327
ACTCAACCGCCCCCCCCCTATATCAACAATATTTCCTGCGTCGGCCGCGTCTGTTGTTTAAAAGACACAGACCCCTTGGCGGGCGGCGGCGCCCCCCCGCCCGCCCCGGAGCGTCGGCGCTCACCCGGGCGGGGCGGGCCAGGGGGAGGTGCGGCCCGGGCGGGCGACCCGCCGCCAGGGCCAGTGGGTGGCGAGCCAGTGGTCCAGGACGGCCGAGAGCACGAGGTCGAGCGCCGACCCGCGGCGCTCGCCGGTCCAGAAGATCAGGTCCGCCTCGTCCCGCGGGTCGCCCGGCGGGTCGAGGTGGACGCATCCGAGCATCCGGTCGTCACCGGGCGTCACCACGGCCAGCGCGAAGGACGAGCGGCGGACGAACTCCTGCTGGTGCCAGGCCAGTTGAATGAGGTCCTGCTCCTCGGTGAGACCGGGCGGCGGCCAGTTCCAGACCTGGCCGAAGTGCCGCCGGAGCTCGTCCCGGGCACCGGTGACCAGCGCGTGGTCCTGGGCGAGGTCACGGATGGTCACCGGGCGCAGGAGGAAGCCGGGCCCCTCCAGCCGTTCGGGGACCTCGAAGCGGTGCGGGACGAACGGGGCGGCGGACCGGGCGGCCGGGGGAGCGGCAAGCGGCCGCTCACCCGGCAGCGGCTCCCCGCGGAGGATCGCCCGGTGGACGGCGGCGAGTTCGGCCCCCGGCTCCACTCCGAGCCCGTCGACCAGTCGGCGCCTGGTCCGGCCGTAGAGCGCGAGCGCCTCCGCCTGTCGGCCGGTGCCGTGGAGCGCGCGCATCAGCAAGGCCTGCGAACCCTCGCGCAGGGGGTGCTCGCCGGCCGTGCGCCAAAGCCGGTCGACGGCCTCCGCCGGTCGCCCGCAGGCGAGTTCGGCCTCGGCTGCCGACTCCACGACGGCCAGCCGCAGCTCCTCCAGACGGACCGCCTCCGCGCGGAGGCCGGGCACCTCGTGCAGGTCCGCCAGGGCGGGGCCGCGCCACAGGCCGAGGGCTTCGGCGAGACGGGCGTGCGCGCCGTGCGCGTCGCCGTCGGACAGCCGGGCCCGACCCCCGGCGGCCAGCCGTTCGAACCGGTCGAGGTCGAGGCGGGCGCGGTCCGGCCCGCCCGCTCCCGCCTCCTCTTCCTCCTCGCCGGCGAGGAGGAGCCGGTACCCGCCCGCGGTGCCGAGCAACCGGGGCGCCCGGCCGTCGCCCCGCGCCGCCCCGCCGGCCCCGCCCGCCGCCCCGCCGAGGAGCGCCCGCAGCCGGGAGACGTAGCTCTGCAGGGTGTTGACCGCGCTGGCCGGCTCCCGCCCGTGCCAGACGCTCTCGACGAGGCCCGCCACCGGGACCGTCCGTCCCCGCGCCAGTAGCAGGGCGGCCAGCACGGTCCGCTGCCGCGCCCCGCCGAGCGGCAGCGCCCGCCCGTCGTACCGCACCGTCAGCGGTCCGAGCACGCCGAACCGCCATCCCCGGCCCGTCATCCCCCACCCCTTCCGCAGCGCCGCGCTCCGGCTCCGGTCCGCCCGCGGTCCTCCCCGAGGTCCGCTTCGGGATCCGGTGCAGCGTACGCGCCGTCTGCACGCGTCCTGCAAGGCGGGTGGGACAGGCTGTCCGGACGGCCTGCCGGCACCCCGCCGGCCGCGCCACCGGGCACCGACCAGGAGAGACGACCAGGATGAACACGACCCACCTCCCGCCCGCCGGCCTCACCGTCCGTCCGGCCCGCCCCGGGGACGCCCCGTCGGTCCGTGACCTGCTCGACACGGTGGACCTGCTGGAGACCGGCCGGGCCGGGACCGACCTGCACGAGGTCCGGGCCGAGCTGGAGCACCCGGGCGTGGACCTCCGCCGGGACTCCTGGCTGCTGGCGGACGGGGACGGGCTGGTCGGCTACGGTCTGGTCCGGGACCGGTCCGGGGGCGAGCGGATCGACCTCGACCAGTACGTCCTCCCGGAGCACCAGACGGGCGCCCTGCACCTGTTCGCGCTGATGGAGCGCCGCGCGGCCGAGGTGGCCGCCGCCAACGGGGCCTCCCGCGCCGTCCTCCACCTGCTGCTGAACAGCCGGCCGACCCTGGACACCGGGGGGATCCGGGAGCGCGGCTGGGCACGCGTGCGCCGCCACCACGTGATGACCCGCGAGGTCGCCCCGGCCGCCGACCCGGTCCCCGTGCCGCCGCCGGGCGTGGTGCTGCGGGACTGCTCCCGGGAGGAGGACCGGCGCACCGCCCACCGGCTGCAACAGGAGTCCTTCGCCGGGCACTTCGACCACCGGCCGCGAACCTTCGAGCAGTGGTGGGAGGACGTCGACGGTGCCCGGCGCGACTGGTCGCTGACCTGGATCGCCGCCGTGGACGGCATCGGCGACGCGGCCGTGCTGCGCACCCGCGACGACCGCGCGGGCCGGGGCTGGGCCGACCGCCTCGGCGTGCTGCCCGCGGCCCGGGGGCGCGGGCTCGGCGGCCATCTGCTGCGCCACTTCTTCGGCCACTACGCGGCCCTCGGCCGCGGCCGGGTCGGCCTCGGTGTGGACACCGGGAACACCACCGGGGCCCTGGCCCTCTACGAACGGCACGGCATGACGGTCGACCACACGGTGGACACCTGGGAGCTGGTCCTCCCGCTCTGAGCGGCACGCGGACCGGCCGTCGGACCGGCCGTCGGACCGGCCGCCGGACCGGGGCAACCCGCCGAATCCGCCGTCCGCCGGGGGGCCGGCGCAGTACCGTGGGGCGGTGGACGAGACCCCGGTTCCTCCCGTGGCAGGCATGACGATCAGTCTCCGGACGCGCCAGGACGTGGTGGTCGTCGACCCGGACCGCTTCGTGGCCGCGGCCCGCGCGGCGTACCGGGAGGCGTTCCCGACGATCAGCGAGGAGCGGGCGGCCGAGGAGATCCGCGACGTCTACGACGCCGTGTGGGCCATGGTGGACCGCTTCGGCCGCCTCGCGCCGGACGCCGAGCCGTTCGGCGGCCTCCCCGGCGTCCGGATCCCGGACCGCCCGGACGGAATCTCCCCGGCGGGCGAGCTGAAGCAGATCGTGCTGAACGACCCGCGGCCCCTTCAGGACTACGGCTGCTTCATGCCGGAGGACTTCGACCCCTTCGCGGTGCCGCCCGCCCCGTGACGCCCCGACCCGTGACGCCCCGGCGGTGGGACGGCCGGTGTTCCGCCGCCGTACCGCCGGGGCGCGTGCCGTGCCGTGCCGGGTGCAGACGAATCGTTTCTGCCTGCCCCCGGCCGGCCCGTTCGCCGTGCGGGGATCAGCCGTTGGCGAGCGCCTGGATCCGGTCGAAGGCGCCGTTGAAGAGGTTCTGGTCGCCGGGGAAGACGCCGGAGTCGGCGTGCTGCCAGATCGTCTGGTAGCTCCAGCCGGCCGGCAGCGTGCCGACCGCGGAGGCGTAACGGGCGATCCAGAGCGGGTTGGTGGCGCCGAAGGAGGCGTTGTCGCCGGTGCAGGTCACCCACCAGTTGGTGGTGGTGTAGATCGTGGGGTAGCGGCCGGTGCGGGAGCGCACGGTGTTGCTGAAGGCACGGATCCAGCTCACCATCGCGCTCTGGCCGAGCCCGAAGCAGGTGGCGCCGTAGGGGTTGTACTCGATGTCGAGCGCGGGCGGGAGGGTCTTGCCGTCGCGCGACCAGCCGCCGCCGTGGTCGACGAACCAGTTGGCCTGGGCGGTGCCGGAGGAACGGTCCGGCAGCGCGAAGTGGTAGGCGCCGCGGACCAGGCCGGCGTTGTAGGAGCCGTTGTACTGCTGGGCGAAGTACGGGTTGGTGTACGTGGTGCCCTCGGTTGCCTTGACGTAGGCGAAGCGGGCGCCGTTGGCGCGCACCGAGGACCAGGTGACGTTGCCCTGGTAGCTGGCGACGTCGAGGCCCGGCGTCTGGGTGGCCGCGAGGGCGGGGGTGCCGGCCGGGGCGGGGCCGCCGTCCCGGCCCTCGTGGGCGGCGACGGTGGAGCCGGCGAAGTCGAGTTCGGGGTGGATCGGAGGCAGTTGGCCGCCGTGCCGGTCGGCGGCCTCGGCAGCCGCGCCGGGCTCGGCCGCGTGGGCCGGGGCGGCGATGCCGGCGGCCAGGGCGACGGCGGCGGTGAGGGCGGCCGCTGCGGGGAGCAGGCGCCGCCCCGGCCTGCGGGCGGGGGCGGTGCTCCCGGAGCCTCCGGCGGTGGTCCCGGTGATGGCGGTGGTGGCGACGGGGCGGAGGGGGAGGACGGCGGGGCTGGCGGAGCGGGAAGTGCTGGGCATGACACTCCTCTGGTCCGGTGCGGACGACCCGGTGGGCTTGCGGACGGCCGGTGCGTCGGCGGCAGGGTGCGTCGTCGTCGGCGCGGTGTGCCGGTGACGGCTCCGGCTGGAGCAGGCTAGCCATGTACGCGTCGGCCCGCCAGGTACCGCCGGCCCCATCCCGAACGGCCGTCACATCGGCGGGAGCCCCGTCCTTTCGAGCCCTTCCGTACGCCGCCGGGGCCCGGGCGCAGCCCGTCCGGCAACCCCCGCCGGTCCGCCCGGCCGCGCCGCCCACCAGGGCGGACGCGGTCGGGACGCGGATCGGGGCGGCCCCCGGTGCGCTCCTGGCGCCGGGGGGACGGGGGCGGTGCGGGAGCGCCGGCCGGGCGCCCCCGCACCGCCGGGTCTTTCCGCCGCGGTCAGCCGGCCGTCGCCCACTCTTCGCGCAGCCGCCCGAACACCTCGTGGAACTCCGGGAAGGTCTTCCGCACGCAGCCGGGGTCGTCGAAGGTGATGCCGGGCGTGCGCAGGCCGGTGACCGAGAAGGACATCACCATCCGGTGGTCGCCGTGCGAGGCGAGCGCGGCGCCGCGCGGTGTGCCCGGCCGGATCTCGATCCAGTCGTGGCCGGTGGCGACGTCGATGCCCAGCAGCCGGAGGTTCCCGGCGCAGGCGTCCAGCCGGTCGCACTCCTTGATCCGGGTGTTGGCGACGTTCTCGATCCGCACCGGCCCGTCGGCGAACGGGGCGATGGCCGCGAGCGTGGGCATGGTGTCGGAGATGTCGCGCATGTCGACGGTCAGACCGGACAGCCGGCCGTCCCGCGGTCCCCGGACGGTGACCCGGTCGGTGTCGACGTCCACCCGCGCGCCCATCCGGGAGAGCACCTCGACGAACCCGAGGTCGCCCTGGAGCGCGCCCTTCCCGAGGCCCGGCACGGTCAGCTCCCGGCCGGTGAGCGCGGCGGCGGCGAAGAAGTAGCTCGCCGTCGAGGCGTCCGGCTCGACCGGGTACGCGGTGGCCCGGTAGCCGCCGGGCGCGACCTCGAAGACCTGGCCGGTGCGGGTCACCGTGGCGCCGAAGGCCCGCATCATGGCGACCGTGATCTCCACGTAGGGCGCCGAGACCAGCTCGGTCACGGTGATCCGCAGGCCCTGCTCGGTGAGCGGGCCGAGCAGCAGCAGGGCGGTGAGGTACTGCGAGGACAGACTCGCGTCCAGGGTCAGTTCGCCGCCGCGGACCCCGGCGGCGGCGATCCGCAGCGGGTGGTGGCCCTCGGCCTCCTCGTGCCGGAGGTCGACCCCGAGGGTGCGCAGCGCCTCGGTCAGCGGGCCGAGCGGGCGGTGGAGGGTGCTGGTGCCGTCGGCGGCGGCGGCGAGGAACAGCGCCCGCGCGGTCACCGACTTGGAGCCGGGGATCTCGACGGTCGTCATGGGGCCTCCGGTGGGATTGGGCCGGGTGGGATGAGCGGGGTCGTCCCGGCCATCCTGCCGGAGGCGGCGCGGTACCCGGGAGGGCGTCCGGTGGCTGGACGGTGCGGTGGACGTTCGCCGCGGGGGTGCGGCGGGTGGCGGGTGGCGCGGGATGCGGCGGGCGGCGGGGCGGACTCCGGGGCACCGGGCGGCGGTCCGCCGGGGCGCCGCCGGCGGGGTCGTCCGGGCAGGTCGGGGCCCCGGGCGGCTGTGGCACGATGCGAGGGACCGGCCCGAACGGCCGCAGCCCCGCCCGGGACACCGCCCGGGCCCGCCCGAGAAGAGGTCCCCGTGCCCGAGAGCAGCACCCGAGCGGAAGCCGAGCCCGCCGCCACCGACCGGCTCGGCTTCCGCACCGCCACCACCGCCGACGTGCCGGCCCTGCTCGACCTGGTCGAGTCCGCCTACCGGGGCGACGCGAGCCGGGCGGGCTGGACCACCGAGGCCGATCTGCTGGCCGGCCAGCGCACCGACACGGAGGGCGTCACCGCCGCCGTCACCCACACCGAGGGCGTGGTGCTGCTGGCCGAGCTCGACGGCGAGCTGCTCGCCTGCTGCCAGCTGGAACGCCGCGGCGAGCAGGCCTACTTCGGCATGTTCTCGGTGCGCCCCGGCCGGCAGGGCGGCGGCCTCGGCCGGGCCGTGCTGGCGTACGCGGAGCGCTACGCGGCCGAGCAGTGGGGCGCGGTCGGGATGGAGATGACCGTCATCGAGCAGCGCTCCGAGCTGATCGCCTGGTACGAGCGCCGGGGCTTCGCGCGCACCGGCGTCTACTCGCCGTTCCCGTACGGCGACGAGCGCTTCGGCATCCCGCTCCGCTCCGACCTGCGCTTCGAGAAGCTGACGAAGGCCCTGGACGGCCGCTAGTTGATCATGTCGTGTCAGGTGGTGCACGAATCTGACGCAATGTCAACTCCCTGACCTGGGACGATGCGTGATCATCCGATCTGGTGTGCGAATGGTCCAGACCAACGTGAGAGGCTGGCCGGCGAAAGGCCACGTTCCGTCCCAGTTCAGGGAGGCCGCTTCCGCATGCCCGTACTCCATGGCCAGACCAGGTCCGCTCCCGACCGGGAGCCGGACCGTCCCCGCCGAACACCCGGCGGCGGGCCCGGTGACCTGCCGGACCACCGGCCCGACGACACGTCGACCCGGCTGCCCGCCCCGCCCGACGACGAGGAGCTCTACTGGTACTTCGGCCCGCAGCGCCGCTGGGTGCTGCTCTGCGCCACCCTCTCCTACGCCGGTGCCACGGCGACGCTCGGCCTCTTCGCGCTCAGCCGCCCGCTGCTGTGGCCGTTCCTCGTCCTGACCGTGCTCAACGCGGCCACCTGGCTGCTCTCGCTCGCCGACGGCCAGCGCTCCCGCCGCTTCACCCGTGACTCGCACGACCTGCTGGTCCGGGCCTGGAGCCCCGCCCGCCACCCGGGCGTCGACCTCCTGCTGCCCACCGCGGGCGAACCCCTCGCCGTCCTGGACAACGCCTACCGGTACGCCGCCGCGGTCCGCTGGCCCGGCGAGCTGACCGTCCTGGTGCTCGACGACGCCGCCCGCCCCGAGGTGCGCGAACTCGCCGAGTCCTACGGCTTCCAGTACCGCAGCCGCCCCGACCGGGGCCGCTTCAAGAAGGCCGGCAACCTCAACCACGGTCTGACCGAGGGCACCGGCGACATCATCGCCGTCCTCGACGCGGACTTCTGCCCGCGCCCGGACTTCCTGCACCACCTCGTGCCGTACCTCGACGACCCGAACATCGGCATCGTGCAGAGCCCGCAGTGCTTCGACACCGACCCCGGCATGTCCTGGCTCGAACGGGCGGCGGGCGCCACCCAGGAGATCTTCTACCGCTGGATCCAGCCCTCCCGGGACGCCCAGGACGGCACGGTCTGCTGCGGCACCAACGCGCTCTACCGGCGCGCCGCCCTCGAACGCGTCGGCGGCTTCGCCGAGATCGACCACAGCGAGGACCTCTACACCGGCCTCTCGCTCGCCCGCGCCGGGTGGACCACCCGGTACGTGCCCGCCCTGGTCGCCAAGGGCATGTCGCCCACCGGCCTGCCCGCCTTCATCAGCCAGCAGTACCGCTGGTGCCTCGGTTCGCTCGCCCTGGTCGGAGACCCCGGCTTCCGGCGCGGCCCGCTCTCCCGCTCGGCCCGGCTCTGCTTCTGGAACGGCATCCTCGGCTACCTCACCAGCGCGGTGAACGTCTTCGCGGTGCCGCTGCCGGCGCTGATCATGCTGTTCTTCCGCCCCGACGAGATCGAACCCTGGCAGGTGCTGCCCTTCCTGCCGCCCATCTGGGTCGCGCTCGTCCTGCTCCCCGCGATGTCCCGCACCCACTGGCGCTTCGAGGTCACCCGGGTCCAACTCCTGGGCGGACTCTGCCACGTGGTCGCCATCGCGCACGCACTGCGCCGCCGCAGCGCCGACTGGGTGCCCACCGGCGCCGTGTCCGGCGGTACCGCGCTGGCCCGTACCGTCGCCCGGATCGGCGTCGGCTGGCTCGGCCTGGTCGTGGTCGCCGGCGTGATCGGACTCGTCCGCGCCGTCACCCTGCACGGCTGGCAGCCCTACTGGGCGCTCGCCGGGCTGCTCCTGCTCACCGCCTACACCGTGGTGCCGCTGATCGGCGCCCTGCGACCGCTGCTCCGGAGCGGCGGTGGTGCGCCCGTCGCCGACCTCGCCGGGCCCGGGCGGCGCGCCGGAGTCCGCCACGCCGACCTGCGGTTCGGCCGGGCCGAGGCCGTCGCCGTGACCGCCGTGCTGCTGCTCTGCGGCCTGCTGGCGTCCGGCTGGGCCGACCCGCTGATGTTCTGACGGATCGCCTGATCGTCTGACTGACCGTCAAGTCCGTTTTTTGGTGCAGCCTTTCCCTCAACCTTGCGTCAACCCTCTTCCTTGCGCGTCGCCCCACCGGCGCGGACAGCCGGCCGGCCGCCCCATCGGCCCGCCGGCCCCGACAACCGCTGCCAGCCCCTGCAAGGAGCCCCGCCGTGTCCACGGCCGTACCACCCGGCGCCGAACCGTCGAACGCCATCGTCCCGACCGACGTCCTCTCCTCGGACGCGTCACCGCCGTCCGGCACCCGAACCCCCGGAACGGCGGTCGCCCGCACCGCCAGCGCCGCCGAACCCCCCGCGGGACCCGCCGGGCGCGGAGCACCCTCCGGGCCCGCCGAGCGCGGCGCGCGTCCCGAACGCGGTTTCCGCCCCGACATCGAGGGCCTGCGCGGCGTCGCCGTCCTCACCGTCCTCGCCTTCCACGCGGCCGTACCCGGCTTCACCGGGGGCTACGTCGGCGTCGACGTCTTCTTCGTCATCTCCGGCTTCCTGATCACCGGGCTCCTGCTCGCCCGCCCGATCGGCCTGTGGGACTTCGCCGCCCGCCGGGCCCGCCGCATCCTGCCCGCGGCCGCCGTCGTCCTGGTCGCCACCGCGCTCGCCGGCGGCGCCCTGCTCGACCCGCTGCGCGGCACCGACCTGGCCCGCGACCTCATCGCCGCCGCCGGACAGTTCGCCAACTGGCGCTTCGTCGGCCAGCAGACCGACTACCTGGCCGCCGAACGCGATCCCAGCGCGCTCCAGCACTTCTGGTCCCTCGGCGTGGAGAACCAGTTCTACCTGCTCTGGGGCGTCCTCCTGCTCGGCCTCGCCCGCCTCCTGGCCGGCCGGCGCCGCACCCTCGCCGTCACCGCCACGACGCTCGCCGTCGGCGGCGTCTCCCTGGTGCTCTGCATCCGCTGGACGGCCGACTCCGCGGCGCTCGGGTACTTCTCCACCGCCGGCCGGCTCTGGGAGTTCGCCGCCGGCGGCTGTGTCGCCCTCGCCGGGCCCGCGCTGTCCGCCCGGCTCGCCCGCGGCGGTCCGGCGGCGCACGCCGGCGGCCTGCTGCTGCGGGTCCTCGGCTGGGCCGGCGCCGCCGCGCTGACCGTCGCCGTGCTGCGCTACGACCGCGACACGCCGTTCCCCGGCACCGCCGCCCTGCTGCCCGTGCTCGGCACCGCCGTCCTCCTGCTGGCCGGCCCCGCCCACCGCGCGCTCGGCGCCACCGATGCCGGCCAGCTGCTGGCCGTCCGCCCGCTGCGCGCCGCCGGACGGCTGTCCTACGCCTGGTACCTGTGGCACTGGCCGGTGCTGACCATCGCCCAGGCCCGCTGGGGCGCCCTGCCCTGGACCACCCTGGTGGCGCTCACCGCCGCCAGTGCCGTGCCGGCCTGGCTCACCATGCGGCTGGTCGAACAGCCGCTCCGCTACGGCAGCAGCCCGGCCCCGCGCCGCGGCCTCGCCGTCGGCGCCAGCGCCCTGGTCATCCCGCTCATCGCCGGACTCACGCTCGGCGGCGGCACCGTGCGGGCCCTCGGCGACCCCGACAGCACCGTCGCCGTCCCGGCGGGAGCCGTGGACGGCCCCGCCCTGTTCGCCCCCGGCAACCGGGTGCTCAAGCTGACCCCTTCGCTCGCCCGGGCCCGCGACGACTTCCCGCCCGGCAAGGGCTGCGAGATCCCGCTCGGCGCCGACACCAGCCCGCGCTGCCTGTTCGGCCCCGAGTCCGGCACCGACCGGATCGTCCTGATCGGCGACTCGCACGCCGGCCAGTGGATCTCGGCGGCCCTCGCGATGGCCGAGCAGCGGCAGTGGGCGCTGGAGGTCCTGGTCAAGCCCGGCTGCCCGCTGGCCACCCTGACGGTCCGCAACGCCGTGCTCGGCCGCACCTTCGACGAGTGCGACCGCTGGCGGGAGAACGCCTTCACCCGGCTCGCCTCCGGTCCGAAGCCCCGCCTGGTCCTGATGGCAGGCCTCAACCGGTACGGCGGCCAGGACGAGCGCACCGAGGGCTGGATCCGCACCCTCGACCGCCTCACCGCCCTCGGCGCGCCGCTCGGCTACCTGGGCGACACGCCGATGCCCGGCAAGGACATCCCGACCTGCCTGGCCGGCGCCGACGGCCGCCCGGACACCTGCGCCTTCCCGCGCGAGTCCGCCTTCGAGCGGGACCCGCTGATCGACGGCGGCCTCGCCGAGCGCTACCAGGTCCGTGTCCTGGAGCTCGGCCGGCTGCTCTGCCCCGGCACCGGCCCGTCCTGCCCGGCGGTGCTGGAGAGCGTGGTCCTCTACCGCGACACCGGCCACATCACCGACACGCTCGCCCGCATCCTGGCCCCACGCCTGGACCTGGCCCTGCTGGGCACACCGCCCGCCGTGCCCCCGACCAGCCCCTGATTGATCCACCCCTCACCCGGGCCCGCCGCGCACCTGCCCCCTCGGGGGCGGCCGCCCGGCGGGCCCGGGCCGTTCCGCGCGCGGGGGGCGGGTCGTTCCGCGCGGGGCGGCCGATCGGCCGGCCGCCGCTCCGTCGAGTCGCCGCGGCCCCGCCGCGGCCACCCGCCGCCGCCGTGCCCGCCCGCCTCGGGGGCGGGGGAGCAGGCCGCGGTCGCCGAGCAGGGGGAGCAGGTGACCGCGTACGGCGGGAGCGAGCCGGAGCCCGGGGTCGAGGCCGTCCGTCCGGCGCAGGCGGGCGAGTCCGGCGGCGGGTGCCGGGGCGCGGTCCGGCTCCGCCACGAACACGGTCGTCCGCATCGGCACCCCCTCCAGCGCGGCGACCGCCTCGATGTCGGTGGAGTGGCGCGGTCCGACCGGGGCCGCGCCGAGCTCCTCGGCCGGCTCACGGGTCAGCGCCGCGAGGGGCTCCTCCCCGGCGTCCGGATTGCCGCCGGGGAGGTGGAGGACGTCCGGCGCCGCCTTCTTGCCGACCACCGGCAGCCGGCCGTCCCGGACCACGGCGGCGGTCACCACGGTGAGCGGGGGCGTGGGAGCGGAATCCGTTGTTCCGTGCTCGAAGATGACGCCGATTTGGGCGGTTCGGCCGCCGGGAGGTGGGGGTCGCCGATCCCCAGGCCCCGGCCGATGCCTCTCGACGTCCCCCCGCGCGCCGGGTCCGCTCCCTGAGGACCGCCTTCACGCCGTGTCCCGGCCGCTCGGCCCGGACGGGTTCCCGCCGGGGTCGCGGCGGCCGCGTGAGCCGGGGACGGCCGCCGCCCCGTGGGCCCCTGCCCCCGCCGGGCCGTCCGGCCGACCGGGGCTCAGCCGTAGATGCTGTGGCACATCCGGGCCTGCTCGGAGCCGGCCGGCCACCGGCCGAGCCGTTCCGCCTGGTCGCAGATCGTGCCCGCACCTGCCTCCGGGAGCGCTCCCACCCCTGCGGCCGCGCCCGCTCCCGCGCCCGGCGCGGAGCCCGCTGCGGGGGCTCCTGCCGGTGCGGAGGGCGCGGACCC
>NZ_JBHJRC010000261.1:0-11746 GCF_042261735.1 Kitasatospora sp. NPDC056327
GGCCCGTTCCCTTCGCCCCCGGCGACGCCCCCACCGGCCCAGCACCAGGAGAGAGGCCTCCCGTGCCCGCCCTGCCCGCCACCGCGGCCGCCCCGGCCGACACCGCCGCCGTCACCGCCGAGCCGGTGCCCCCGCCGCAGGTCCGGCTGCGCCGTGAGCTCGCCGTCCAGCCGGTCCGCCTCGCCGCCGCCCTGTTCCTCGCCGTCGCGGCCACCGCGGCGGCCCTCGCGCTCCCGCTGCTGGTCCGCCGGATCGTCGGCGACTTCTCGGCGCACCGCTCGCTCACCCCCGGACTGCTGCTGATGGCCGCCGCCGCCCTCGCCGGGGCGGGCGCCCAGGCCCTCTCCGGCTTCCAGCTGGCGCGGATCGGCGAGGGCATGACCTACCGGCTGCGCACCGCCGTGATGGCCCACGCCCTCCGTCTGCCGCTGCCCGTCGTCCGGGCCCGGGGCACCGGCGAACTCGCCGCCCGGGTCACCTCCGACGCCCAGCTGCTGGGCCAGGTGGTCGAGGTGGCGATGCAGCTCCCGCTGGCCGCGCTCAGCGTGCTGGCGACCCTGGGCGTCATGCTGTGGATCGACTGGGTGCTCACCGCCGTCACCGTGGGGGCCCTCGCCCTGCTGATCGTCCTGGTGCTGCTGATCACCCGCCGGATGCGGGCCAACGTCACCGGTCAGCAGGAGGCCGTCGGCCAGGTCGCCCAGCGCTTCACCGCCAACCTGGACGCCCTCACCACCATCAAGGCCTACCGCGCCGAACCGCTCGCCGACCGGGTCCTCGCCGGGGACGCCGAGAAGCTGCACGCCGTCTCGCTGACCGGGGCCCGGCTGGGCGCGCTCGTCCCGGCGGTGCTCACCCTCGGCAACCAGTTCGCGATGATCGCGGTGATCCTCACCGGCGGCGCCCGGCTGGCGGCCGGGGGGCTCCAGGTGGCGGCGTTCGCCGCGTTCCTCCTCTACCTGCTGCAGACCGTTCCCTCGGTGAACACCCTCGCCACCGGATTCGGGCGCCTGCAGGCCGGACTCGCCGCGCGGGACCGCTGCAACGAACTGCTCGCCCTGCCCCCGGAGGCGGACCCGGACGACGCCGCCCGCCCGGTGCCCGCCCCGTCGCCCGACGCGCCCGCGGTGGTCTTCCGCACCGTCTCCTTCACCCACGCCGGCGCGCAGCGGGCCGCCCTGAACGCCGCGTCCTTCAGCGTGCCGCGCACCGGACTGACCGCCGTGGTCGGCCCGTCGGGCGCGGGCAAGAGCACCGCGCTCGCACTGGTCGGCCGGTTCCTGCGGCCCGGCGAGGGTTCGGTCACCGTTCTCGGCCACGACGTCGGCGCCTGGCCGCTCGGCGCGCTGCGCGGCCGCATGGCCTACGTGGACCAGGCGTTCACCCTGCTGGAGGCCAGCGCCCGGGACAACCTCCAGCTCGGCCGGGCCGGCGCCGCCCCGGACCACGAACTGGCCCGGGCCCTGGCGACGGTCGGGCTGACCGAGGACGTCGAGCGCCTCCCGCACGGTCTGGACACCGTCCTGGGCCGGGAGTTCGACCTCTCCGGCGGGCAGCGCCAGCGGATGGCGCTGGCCCGCGCGCTGCTCACCGAGGCCGACATCGTCCTGCTGGACGAGCCCACCAGCCAGCTGGACGGCCTGAACGAACTGCGCTTCCGGGAGGTGGTGGACCGGCTGGCCCGCCGCAGTGCCGTGGTGGTGGTCGCCCACCGGCTCTCCACGGTCCGGCACGCGGACCACGTGATCATGATGAGCCGGGGTGCCGTCGTCGACGCCGCGGACCACGCCACCCTGCTCGCCCGCTGCGCGCCCTACCGCGAGCTGGTCACCAGCCAGCTCGGCCCGCCCGGTTCCTGAACCGGCCGTCCCCGCTCCCCGAACGGCCGTCCGCGCCGCTGAACCGGCCGCCCGAGGGCGTCTCCCGGTCCGTGCCGTCACCGGCCCGGCCGGTCCGCGGCACCGGACGGGCGGCACCGGCGAACCGCGCCGGTCAGGCCACTTTCCCCGGATTGGACCGGGACGCCGCGCGCGCGGGCCGCTAGCGTCGGCGGGGAACCCGACCGACCGGAGAACCCGCGATGCATCCCGAACTCGCCACCGACCTCGACGAGCTGCCCGCCCTGCTGGAGGAGACCCGCGAGCGTGCGGTCGCCTTCCTGAACGGCCTCGGCGAACGCCCGGCGCTCTCGCCCTCCGCCGCGCACACCGACCCGCGGCCGCACACCGACCCGCCGCCGAACCCGGTCCCGGCGACGGACCCGCAGCCGGTCCCGGCGACGGCCCTCCCGCTCGACGACTGGGGCGGCGGCGGCCTGCGGGCGGCGCTCGCCGAGTTCGCCGACCGCTGGGAGCCCCGGCTCTCCGGCTCCGCGGGGCCGCGCTACTTCGGGTTCGTCACCGGCGGCGCGACGCCCGCCGCCCTGGCCGGCGACTGGCTGACCGCCACCGCCGACCAGAACTCCAACTCCTCCCTCGACGGCGCGGGCCAGGACCTGGAGCGGGAGACGATCGGCCGGCTGCGCGAACTCTTCGGGCTCTCCGCCGCGAACAGCGGCACCTTCGTCAGCGGCGCGACCATGTCCAACACGGCCGGACTGGCCATCGCCCGCCAGTGGCTCGGCGAACGGCTCGGGGTGGACGCCGCACAGGACGGCACCGCCGCGCTCGGCCCGGTCCGGGTGTTCTCCGGCAGCCCGCACTCCAGCATCGCCAAGGCGCTGTCCGTCCTGGGCCTCGGCCGGGCGGCGCTGACCGCCGTGCCCACGCTGCCCGGCCGCGAGGCCGTGGACCCGGCCGCCCTCGAACGGGCGCTGGCCGCGCACGACGGCCCGTGCGTCGTGGTGGCCAACGCCGGCACCGTCAACACGGTCGACTTCGACGACCTGCGGGCGCTGGCCGCGCTGCGCGACCGGTACGGCTTCTGGCTGCACGTGGACGCGGCGTTCGGGGCGTTCGCCGCCCTGGTGCCCGAGCACGCCGGGCTGGTGGCGGGCCTGGACCTCGCCGACTCGGTCTGCGTCGACCTGCACAAGTGGCTCAACGTGCCCTACGACAGCGCCGTCCAGTTCACCCGGCGCCCTGACCTCCAGGCCGAGGTCTTCCGCAACTCCGCCGCCTACCTCGGTCCGCTCGGCGAGCGCCCCGACCTGGTCCACCTCACCCCGGAGAACTCCCACCGGCTGCGCGCCCTGGCCGCCTGGTTCGCGCTGCGCGCCTACGGCCGCGCCGGCCACCGCGAGATCGTCGAGCGCTGCGTGACGGGCGCCCGGGCACTGGGGGAGGCGGTGAGCGGCACGGCCGGGCTGCGCCTGCTCGCGCCGGTGCGGCTGAACGTCGTCTGCTTCACCCTGTCCGACCGCCCCACCGCCGAACGCCTCGCCGCCCTGGCCGCGGACTTCGCCGACGAGGCCTTCGTCACCCCGACCCACTACGCGGGCGTTCCCGCCCTGCGGGCGGCCTTCAGCAACTGGCGCACCACCGAGGAGGACGTCCGCCGCACCGCGAAGGCCCTGGCCCGGGCGGCGGACGGGCTCGCGGACTGACGCGGCACCCGGCCGCCCCCCCCGGCGGGGCACCGCCGGACCCGCCCGCCGGCGCCTCACCCGCCGCGGGTGGTGCGCGGGACGGCGGGGGAGGTCACGCTTGGCGCGAGGGGGGCTGCCGGACGGTGGCTGCCGCCGGGCAGGAACCGGTCCTCTCCCTCGGAGGCAGGCGATGGACGACTACCCACTGTTGAACATCTTCCTCACGACCATGTGGATCTTCCTCTGGATCCTCTGGTTCATGCTCCTGTTCCGGATCTTCGGTGACCTGTTCCGGGACGACACGGTGAACGGCTGGGGCAAGGCGGGCTGGTGCGTCCTCCTGATCCTGCTGCCGTTCCTGGGGGTGTTCGTCTACCTCATCGCCCGGGGCAAGGGCATGGGCATGCGCGAGACGGCCCGCGCGAAGGAGGCGGAGGCGGAGTTCCGCACCTACGTCCGGTCCGCCGCGACGGAGGCCGGGCCGGCCTCGGCCGCCGAGCAACTGGCCAGGCTGGCGGAGCTGCGCCGCGAGGGCGACATCACGGAGGAGGAGTACCAGCGAGCCAAGTCGCTCGTCCTGACCTGACGGAACCGGCTCCGGCCCCGGTCCCGGTCCCGTGAGCGACCGGGGCCGACGGACCCGGCCCCCGGGCGGCCCGACCGCCGCCCGGGGGCGTTCCGCTTCCCGGCCGGGGAACGGAACGCCCCCGGGACCGTGCTACGGCTTCGCGTCCCCCGCCCCGCCGACGGTGGGGGCGACGGTCCGCGGGTGGGGGGCGACGGGGTGGGCGGGGGCGAAGAACTCGCGGACGGCGAAGGCCACCAGCACGACCACGGCGAACCAGAACACCACCATCCCGGTCGGGTGGTCCCAGAAGGCGAAGACCACCGCGGCCACGATCAGGACCGCCGCACCCAGCCACCGCTTGTGGCGGCGCACGAAGCGGTCCACCGGCCCGGCGCGGAAGCCCGCCGAGTCGGCCGCCGAACGCAGGGCCGCCACCCCGTGCCCGGTCACCGTGCGGATGGTCACCGCCGGGCGGGAGGGGCCGACGAAGAACGCCCCGAGTCCGACGAGCAGGGCCAGGAAGCCGACCGCCCGCACCCCGACCCGCAGGTAGTCGACGACGGCGTCGTAGACGGCGCCCGCGGCGGCCGGCGAGGCGTCGGCGGGCAGGTGGTCCAGGAAGTACGAGCGGAAGACGGTCAGCGCGATGCCCAGCAGCAGCATCGCGAGCGCGATGCCGACGGCGGCGCCGACCAGCGCCCGGCGCCGGTTGAACGCCGTGAGGACCGCGGCGGCGGCGACCAGGACCGTGATGACCGGCAGCCACCAGCCGAGGATCTCCAGCAGCCGGAACCCGCCCTTGATTTTGGCGAGGTCGGGCGACGAGAACACCACGAAGTCGGTGTGCACCTGCGGGATCTTGGCGGCGGGCGCGAAACCGGCGTCGACCAGGGAGGTCTTGACCCGTTCCACCATCGGCCCGATGTCGATCACGACCTCGTCGTTCTTCAGCACCACCGCGCCGCCGCCCTCGCCGGTCAGGGCCTTGACCATGGTGGCGTGCCCGGCCCGAACCGCCTCCTCCCACAGGGTGGCGAAGGCGTCGCTGGTGACCACCCGCTCGGCGGCGCCGTGCACGAGGTTCGTCAGCGCCCCCTCCAGCGGACCGGTCAGGCCCCCCAGCAGCTGCGCCAGCCGGGGCGGCACGCCCTGTTCGGCGGCGGCCTGGGAGAGGTCGTTCACCACCGCCTTGACGTCGATCTGCTCCGTCGCCGCGTCGGTGATCCGGTTGGCGAGCGCGTTCTGCACGTCGGGGTTCTCGGCGAGCGGCGCCATGGTGGCCACGAACCGGTTGGTGTCGGTGATCTCGTCGTGGGCCCAGACGGCGATCACGGCGAGCAGCGACAGCAGCGAGGCGACGACCACCAGCACCACCGAGCCGGTGGTGCGCAGCCGGTGGTGCCGGGGCCGCCCGCGCCGGGCCTCGGCCTCCAGCTGCGCGACCCGGTGGTGCAGCGCCTCCAGCTCGCGGGCCTCCGGACGATCTGGCTGCGGTGCGCCGGACTCGGTCGATGACATGCGGGGAGCTCCTCGTCCTGGACGGCCCGGGCGGCGCGGCGGCGCCGGACCGCCCGGGCGCCGTGACGCCGGGGCGCGGCGACAGCACGACGCCGTCGCGCCGGGGAGCCGTGGGCCGCTGCGCCGTGACGCCGTGTCCACCAGCCAAGGGCCTGGCCGCCCCGGCGGCGAGCAGGGTTACCCCACCGGGGTGAGGGGCGCCGACCGTCCGGAGCGCCCGCCCGCGCTCCCGGCTCACCCCGAACAGGTGAGCCGCACCCCCGGGGCGGCGGGTTAGTTTCACTGGGAGCCGGCTCCCGCCTGCGTCCGCAGCCGGCCCCGGCCGACTCCGTCGGCCGGCCCCTCCTCCCCCCAGGAGCAGACGTGAGCAGCGCACCCGACACCCCCGGTGAACTCGATCTGCCGGGCCCCGTCGACTACCTGGTCATCGCGTTCCCCGGCAGCCACCTCACCGGTGAGGGGCTGCCCCTGCTCGTCGACCTGGTCGACCGCGACATCATCCGGATCCTCGACCTGACCTTCGTCCGCAAGGACGAGGACGGCACGGTGGCCGCCGTCGAGCTGGCCGACGTGACCGGCGACGGACTGCTCGACCTGACCGTCTTCGAGGGCGCCTCCTCGGGCCTGTTCGGCGAGCCCGACCTCGCCGAGGCCGGCGGCCTGCTGGACCCGGGCGACTCCGCCGTCGTCCTGCTCTACGAGAACCGCTGGGCCGCGCCCCTGGCCAACGCCCTGCACCGGGCGGGCGCGCACATGGTCGCGAGCGGCCGCGTCCCGGTCCAGGACCTCCTGGACGTCCTGGACTCGCTGGAGGAGCTCGACGCCGCGAGCTGATCCGGGCCCCGCCCGTGCTCCCGGCCCGTTCCCGGCCGCCACCGTCCCACCCCCGCAACCGCCCCCTCACCCCAGGCAGGTAGCCATGCCCGGACTGCTTCGTGGCGTCGCCCGCACCGCGGTCGTCGCCGGAACCGCCACCGCCGTCTCCAACCGCGTCTCCCGCCGCCAGGCCGGCCGCTGGGCCCAGCAGGACACCCGGCAGGCCGTCTACGCCGAGCCCGCCGCCCCCGCTCCCGCGCCGGCCGCCGCACCCGCCGCGCCGTCCATGGAGGAGAAGCTGGACCAGCTCAAGGAACTCGCCTCGCTCAAGGAACAGGGCGTCCTGACCGAGCAGGAGTTCGCCGCCCAGAAGGCCCGGATCCTCGGCAGCTGACCGTGAACCGCTGGAAGCCCCTGGCCGTGCTCGGCACGGGCCAGTTCCTGATGGTGCTGGACGCCTCGGTGATGAACGTGTCGATCAGCCAGCTGGTCGAGGACTTCGACACCGAGGTGACCGCCATCCAGGCCGTGATCACCCTCTACACCCTGGTGATGGCCTCCTTCATGCTGACCGGCGGCAAGATCGGCGACATGTTCGGCCGCCGGCGGGTCTTCGTGATCGGGCTGGTCGTCTACGGGGTCGGCTCGGGCCTGACCGCGGTGGCCCCCACCGTCGGCGTGCTCGCGCTCGGCTGGTCGGTCGTCGAGGGCCTCGGCGCGGCCCTGGTCCTGCCCGCGCTGGCCGCCCTGGTGGCCGGCTCCTACCAGGGCCGCGACCGGGCGGTGGCCTACGGCGTCATCGGCGGTCTCGCGGGCGCGGGCATCGCGGTCGGCCCGCTGCTCGGCGGCTGGGTCACCACCTATCTGACCTGGCGGCTGGTGTTCGCCGGCGAGGTGGTGCTGGTCGTCCTGATGCTGCTGCTGATGCGCTGGGTCCCGGCACAGCCGCCACCGGAGCGGCGGCCCCGGCTCGACGTGCCCGGCGTGGTCCTCTCGGCCTCGGGCCTGGCCGTGATGGTCCTGGCCGTCCTGCAGAGCGGCAGCTGGGGCTGGGTCCAGCCGCGCAACCCGCCGTTCACCGTCCTCGGCTTCTCCCCGACGCTGTTCGCCGTCGCGCTCGGCGGCGCGCTGACGTACGCGTTCTGCCTGCACGAACGCCGGCGGGAGCGGAAGGGGCTCGACCCGCTGGTCTCGCTGGACCTGTTCGACAACCGGACGCTCCGGGCGGGGCTGGTGACGCTGTTCAACCAGAACACCGTCCTGCTCGGCCTGTTCTTCGTCATCCCGCTCTACCTCCAGGTCGTCCAGGGGCTCGACGCCTTCGAGACGGGCCTGCGCCTGCTGCCGGTGTCGGTCACCATGCTCGCCACCTCGATGTCCGGCTCGCTGCTGCTGCGGCTGGCCTCGCCGCGCACCATCGTCCGGGCCGGGCTGGTGGTCCTGGTCGCCGCCACCCTGTGGCTGATCACCGCGATCGGGCCGGACCTGGCGGGCGCCTCCTTCGCCGGGGCGATGGCCCTGCTCGGCATCGGCATGGGGATGCTCGCCTCCCAGCTGGGCAACACGGTGCAGTCCAGCGTCCGGAAGGCGGAGCGGAGCGAGGCCGGCGGCCTGCAGTACACGGCGCAGAACCTCGGCTCCTCGCTGGGGACGGCGCTGATCGGCGCCATCCTCATCGGCGCCCTCGCCACCTCCGTCACCACCCGGATCACCGACGACCCTCGGGTCTCCGCGGCCGTCGCCGAACAGGCCGGCATCCGGCTGGAGGCCGGCCTGTCCTTCGTGCCCGCCGCCGACGTCGCCGCCGCCCTGGCGACACAGCCCCAGGTACCGCCCGACGAGGCCGCGGCCGTGGTGGAGAGCTACCGGGACGCCCAGATCGCGGGCCTCAAGGCGGCGGTCCTCGCCTGCACGGGCATCACCGCCGCCGCCCTCCTCCTCACCCGCCGCCTGCCCGCCGTCCGGGGCGACACCCCCACCCCGTCCGACGGCCCGTCTCCCGGGGCGGGGGAGTAGTCCGGGGCGACGGCGGTTCGCGGTCCGGACGGCGGGCGGGCGGCGGGACCGAACCCGGTCCCCGGTTCGGCGGTTCCTCCCGCGCCCGCGCCCGCGCGCGGCGGGGCCGGCGGGTCCGTGCTCCCGCGCGCTCAGCTCCGCCGGTGGTCCAGCGCCAGATGGGTGCCCAGCCCGAAGAGCAGGCCCCAGAACGCCGAACCGATGCCGAACAGGCTCATCCCCGAGGCGCTCGCGAGGAAGGTGACCAGCGCCGCGTCCCGGCCGCGCTCCTGCGCGACCGCCGCCGTGAGGCTCCCCTGGAGCGCCGCCAGCAGCGCGACCCCGGCGACCACCGCGACCAGCTCCTTCGGCAGACCGGTGAACAGGCTCACCAGGACCCCGCCGAAGCTGCCCACCAGCACGTACAGCAGACCCGAGGACATCCCGGCCACGTACCGGCGGTCCGGGTCCGGATGGGCCTCCGGGCCCGAGCAGATCGCCGCCGTGATCGCCGCCAGGTTCACCCCGGGCGAGCCGAACGGCGCCATCAGCACCGACACCGCGCCGGTCGAGCCGATCAGCAGCCGGTCGTCCGCCCGGTAGCCGAACGCCCGCATCACCCCGAGGCCGGGCGCGTTCTGCGAGGCCAGGGCGACGATCGTGAGCGGCAGTGCCAGCCCCACCAGCGCCGACCAGGAGAACGCCGGCGCCGTCAGCACCGGCACCGTCGGCCCGCCCGCGCCGGGGTGCAGCGGCAGGCCGACCGTGAGCGCCGCCAGTGTCCCGCCGGCCAGCAGCGCGACCAGGACGGCGTAGCGGGGCGCGAACCGCTTGGCCAGCAGGAACGCCGCGAAGCTGCCGACCACCAGCACCGGCGCGCCGTGCACGGCCCCGAAGATCCCGGCGCCGAAGGAGAACAGGATCCCCGCCAGCATCGCGTTCACGATCCCGGCCGGCACCGCGGCGATCAGCCGCCCGAACCACCCGGTGACACCGAACAGCGTCACCACCACGGCGCTCACCAGGAACGCCCCGACCGCCTCCCGGTAGGGGTGGTCGCCGAGGCTGGTGACCAGCAGCGCCGCCCCCGGCGTCGACCAGGCGGTGACCACCGGCGTCCGTGTCCACCAGCTCAGCGCGAAGCCGCTGACCCCGCTGCCGATCGCCACCGCCCAGATCCAGGAGGCGGTGTGCGCCGCGTCCAGCCGCCCCGCGGCCGCCGCCGCGAGCACCACCACCAGCGGGCCCGAGAACGACACCGCCACGCAGATCAGCCCCGCCAGGAGGGCCGGCGCCGACACGTCGCGGCGCAGCGCCGCCCTGCGCTCCCCGGCCCCGGCCGGTGTCGTGCCCGGGACCCCCGCTTCCGGTCGGACCGTCAGTTCATCCGTCATTCCGGCAGTATCCCGGAGCCCGCCGAAGGCCGGACGGCCGCCCGGCGCCACCCGTGGCGGCGCCCGGCCCGCGCCGCGGCGTGGTCCCCGGGGCCGGCGCGCCGGGACCGGCCGCCGAGCGCCGGGGCGGGTGGTGGTGGGTGGTGGTGGGTCACCCGCCCCGTCCCGGCACGGAATTGTGCCCTTCCTCCTGTCGTCGCGGCGGCCCCTGATCCGTATGATCTGGGCTGCTTGCCGTTGCGGACGCCGCCGGGGACGGGTGGCGTCGGTGCGCGCCCGGGGCCGTCCCGTCGTCGGTCCCGATCGGTCCGAGGGAGGGGCAGCACGGTGCGGTTCGCGGGTGTGGCTGTGACGCGTGAGGGCTACCGGATCGCCGTGCCCGGCGACGGCGACGGGGCCCCCGGCCTGGTCGGGGTGTTCGAAGGCTGTGCCCTGGAACGGCCGGTGGCCTGGCTGGCCGACCTCGCGCCGCAGGTGCCCGGCGGGCTCACGGCCGTCCTCGACAGCGCCAACGGCATCATGGACGCCCCCCTCGCGGCCGCCGGCCTCCCGGTACTGCGCGCCGACCCGCCGGTCCTGGTGGACGACGGCGCGACGGCGGAGGCGCTCGCCGCGCTCGGCCGTTCCCGGCCCGGCGCCCTCACCGCACTGTCGTCCGACGGGTGGACGATGAGCGGCCGGGAGGAGGAGATCGCGGCGGCGGAGGTGGCCAGTGGCCCGGTCGAGCGCGAACTCGCCTCCAGGGGAAGTCTGTTGGCAGGTGGGTCGGGCACCGCTCCCGTGGTGGCACTGACCTTCGACGACGGCCCGCACCCCGAGTTCACGCCGCAGGTGCTGGACGTGCTGCGCCGCCACGACGCTCCGGCGGCCTTCTTCTGCATAGGTCTGCACGCCCTGGCCCACCCCGGCGTGGTGCGCCGGGCCGCGGCCGAGGGGCACATCCTGGGCAACCACACCTGGTCCCACGCCTATCTGCCCGATCTCGGGCCGATCGGGCTCGGCCGGCAGCTCGGCTTCACCCGGGACGCACTGGCCCGGGCCTGCGGGGACGACCGGGCGGTGCGCTGGCTGCGCCCGCCGTACGGTGGCCGGAGCCCCGAACTCCTCTGTACCGTCGACCGGTTGGGCCTCACCACGGTGCTCTGGGACGTCGACGCGAGGGACTGGGACCGGCCCGGACCCGAGGTGATCGCCGAGCGGGTGCTGGGGCGGGTGCGTCCCGGTTCGGTGGTCCTGATGCACGACGGCGGCGGCGACCGCTCCCAGACCGTCGCCGCGCTGCCCGCGGTGATCACCGGCCTGCGGTCGCGTGGCTACCGCCTCGTGGGCCTGGACGAGTTGCTCGCCGGGGCGGGCCCCGCCGGGGGCTGACCGCCGCCCGTTCCCGCACCCCTTCTCCCGCGGCTTCCCGCCCACGACCCACGATCCACGACTCACGGCCGCCGGTCCCCGGGTCCCGTCACCGACCGCGGTCCAGCTGTTCTCCGGCAGCACCGGCGCCGCGCCGCGCCCCCGTACCCGGAACCCTTCCCCCCGTTTCGCCGTCGCCCCGTGCCGGGCGACGGCTCTCGGCCACGCGCCCCCGCGGGCCTGTCTGATTACCCGTCATTGACACCTCTTTGACCATCGCTTTAATGTCGTGGTGGCGGCGACGACCCGCGCCGCCGGAATCCGGCATATCTCGGAGGTCGAAATGGAACAGCTCATCAAGAAGATGACCCAGGACGACAAGTGGAAGGGCTGGGTCGCCGCCAACTCGGGGCAGGCCGCCAAGGACGGGTGCATCAGCGTGGCCAAGTCGGGCTGCATCAGCGTGGCGAAGTCCGGCTGTATCTCCTGACGCACCACTGACGCACCACCCTGCGCAGACGCGGGTCCGGGCCGGCGGAGGCCGGCCGGCTTCAGCGAGATGCCGCCCGAGTCGTAGGT